>NZ_JBLJBT010000014.1:0-108885 GCF_047637665.1 Bdellovibrio sp.
GGTTTCCTTGAAGTTCCCTTTTATTAATCAGTACCTTTTTAGGGGTACAGATCATCCCCTGGTTTTTTTATTATTAACTCATTTGCACAAGCTCTGCTCTAGGCAGAGCTCTTCTTTTTAGCTTCTTCTTCCGCCTGAATTTCTTCGTCAGTTTTGTACACCAACATCGGCTGAGCCCCATCATTGATCACATTTTCGTCGATCACAACTTCCTTCACATTTGCTTTAGAAGGAATGTCGTACATGATATCCAACATCGCCGTTTCAAGAACTCCGCGAAGACCCCGGGCTCCCGTCTTCCGTTTCAAAGCCATCTGTGCCACCGCACGCAAAGCTTTGTCCGTAAACTTCAGCTCCACACCCTCAAAGCTGAAAAGCTTTTGGTATTGCTTGGTGATGGCGTTTTTGGGTCTCACCAAAATGTCCATCAAAGCTTCTTCATCTAATTGACCCAATACCGCAATCGCCGGTAAACGACCGATAAACTCAGGGATCAAACCGAACTTAGACAAATCATCCGGCTCTACCTTAGCAAGGAGGTTCGAGCTCTTCTCGACCTCTTCCGCCGTACGAATATCTGCGGCGATACCCATCGTTTTATTCGAAGTTCTGTTTTCGATGATCTTATCAAGACCCACGAAAGCTCCACCCACGATGAACAAAATATTTGTTGTATCTACTTGGATGAACTCTTGCTGTGGATGCTTACGTCCCCCTTTTGGAGGAAGATTCGCCACAGTTCCCTCAAGGATCTTCAAAAGAGCCTGCTGAACACCCTCACCACTCACGTCACGCGTGATGGAAGGATTTTCAGATTTACGAGAGATCTTGTCGATCTCGTCCACGTAAATCACACCTCTTTGGGCCTTTTCAACGTCGTAGTCCGCTGCCTGCAACAAGTTCAACACAACATTCTCGACGTCTTCACCGACATAACCGGCTTCCGTCAAAGTCGTCGCATCCGCCATCGCAAAAGGCACATTCAAAATTTTAGCAATCGTCTGAGCCAACAAAGTTTTTCCTGATCCCGTAGGACCGATCAACAAGATGTTCGACTTTTGCATTTCAACATCGGCTGCCTTTTTCCCTTGAGACAAGGCATTCACACGCTTGTAGTGATTGTGAACAGCAACAGCCAAAGTTTTCTTCGCCTGCACTTGTCCGATCACATAGTCATCAAGATACGTTTTAATGTCCGAGGGTTTGGGAACTTTGAAAGTCCCTTTGACCGCCGTCTCGCGCTCTTTTTCCTCGTCGATAATATCATTACAAAGATCAATACACTCATCACAGATGTAAACGCCGGGCCCTGCAATCAGCTTTTTAACTTCTTTTTGGCCTTTGCCGCAAAAGCTGCATCTCAATGCGCCGTTAGTGTCTTTCGTTGTCATCGCTTATTATCCTTTTTTTGCTTTTCGAGATTCTACAACGTGGTCAAGCAATCCGAATTCCTTGGCTTGGTAAGGGTCCATAAAGTTATCCCTTTCCATCTGCTCTCTCAAGAAATCATACGGTTTGCCTGTGTGCGTTTCATAAATGCGAGTGAGTTTTTCTTTTGTTCTGAGCAACTCTCTAGCATGAATTTCAATATCCGTTACTTGTCCTGACAATCCGCCTCCAGAAAGGAGCGGCTGATGGATCATAATACGAGTGTTAGGAAGACTGTAACGCTTTCCCTGTGTTCCCGCCGTCAACAGCAAAGAACCCATACTTGCTGCCATCCCCATGCAATATGTTGCCACGTCGCACTTTACAAATTGCATAATATCGTAGATCGCAAGACCTGCAGAGACACTTCCGCCGGGAGAGTTGATGTAGAGGTGGATGTCCTTGTCTGGATTATCAACTTCCAAGAAAAGAAACTGTGCGATAATCGCGTTGGCAACCTCATCTGTCACCGCAGATCCTAGGATCACGATGCGGTCTTTTAAAAGGCGGGAGTAGATGTCGTATGATCTTTCACCCTTTGAGGTCTGCTCTATGACGTATGGAATGAGTGCCACTGCTGTCTCCTGTGGTTGTGATTGAGGTGTCATTCTTTGCTACCTATCGGAATACTTACGCAGGACTTTATCAAAAAGCCTTGGACCCGTTCAACTGCTGTGCTACATCTATTGAAGTTTGACAAAACTGAATCATTTTAAGGGGTTCTTATGGCATTCAATTTACTTAACAAAGACATCGAAACACTCACATGCCCGGCTTTGGTCGTGTTTTCCAAATCATCTTCTCAAAAAGATAAACCTGGAAAAGTGACTCATTCTGAGCTCAACAAAAGACTTGCGGGATCTTTGGAGGACAAGGCCATCACTGGTAAGCACCAAGAAACGGTGACTTTCCGTGAACTCAACTACAAAGGCTTCCGTCACGTGATCGTTGTCGGCCTCGGTAAAGAGAATGAAATTGACCATGAAAGCGTTCGTCAGTCTGTGGCGGCGGCTTTTGAAGCCATCAAAGCTTCCGGAGTCAAAGAAGCGGCTTTGCACTTCGATGGTATCACCACCAGCAAAAAAGACGCGGCGGACTTCGCCAAAGCCACAGCTGAAGGATTGATCCTGACGTCTTATGTTTTCAACGAATTAATGTCTTCTAAAAAAGAAGAAAAAGAGATCGACGTTCACGTCGTCACTAAGCTTGCGACCGACAAAGCGGTTAAAGCCGGCTTCAGTGAAGGCGTGATCCTTGGTACTTGCACAAACTTCTCTCGCCGCCTCGGTGATATGCCTGCAAACTATATGACTCCCACAATCCTTGCCAACACGGCAGTTGATGCTGCCAAAGGCACCGGCATTAAAGTCACTGTGTGGGACAAGGCGCGTATTAAAAAAGAAAAAATGGGTGGTCTTTTGGGTGTCTCCAACGGATCTGCTCAAGAGCCTCGTTTTATTATCATGGAATACAAAGGCGCTGCGGCCTCTAAGAAGCCTGTCGTTTTTGTTGGTAAAGGTCTTACTTTTGACTGCGGCGGAATCAGCATTAAGCCTTCAGCTGGCATGGAAGAAATGAAGTATGACATGTGCGGGGGCGCAAATGTTATCGGCACATTGCTTGCCATTGCGAAACTTAAACTCAAAATCAATGCTGTAGGTTTGGTTGCTTCTACTGAAAACCTTGTAGGTCCTGAAGCTACAAAACCAGGGGATGTTCACACCGCTCGCAACGGAAAGACTTTCGAAGTGAACAACACGGACGCGGAAGGCCGTTTGATCTTGGCGGATGCTCTTTCTTACGCGACAGAGTTGAATCCACAAGTCATTATCGACGCTGCCACTTTGACTGGAGCCATCGTTGTTGCCTTGGGAAATACGCACACTGGTTATTTCACACGCAACTCGGCTTTGAAAAACAAAGTTGAAAAAGCGGCTGGTGAGTCTGGCGAGTGGGTCTGGAATATGCCTCTTTGTGACTTCCACGTAAAAGACATGAAAGGCACTTATGCAGATCTTTCTAACATGTCTTACACTAAAGGTGCAGGCTCCGCGACAGCGGCGGCGTTCCTAGAACAGTTTGTTGGCGAGGGTATTCCCTGGGCCCACTTTGACATTGCAGGCACTGGATGGGCTGTCGGAAATCGTCTTCCGTATTGCCCGAAAAAAGGGGCTTCCGGCGCAATGCTTCGCACGTTCGTCGAGCTTGCAAAACAACACGCTTAATTAGCTCAAAGAGATTCCAACAAAAAACCCCTCAAGATTTGAAATCAAGAGGGGTTTTTTTATGTCTTAATTTAGAAAAATCTTTCTTCTATTTTACCAAGAAAGAACCATGGGATGCCCCAGGTGGCGCGCCACCTCGTCACTCTCAATCACCAAAGCTTCTGAGGCCTTCTCATTGAAGAGCTTCACAGATTTAAGAAGCCAGGTACGTGGCCACTCTTCGGGGAGATTTGAAAATCGAACTGTCACCGGTGCTCCTTCATTAAATTGAAACTCCCCGTCTCCAGGTCGCTCTCCCAAGATCTTTGCCACCGGCACAAACAGGGGACTTATTTTTGTCATGTCAGGAGAGTACTCACAACGGCCTTCGATCTCCATCACCGGCTTTTCGCCAGCCACTGAAACCCCTTCGGCCTCAAAGCTTAAAAAAACTTTGCCGAATTCCTGGCAAGCCAGCTTCTTTTGCCCACGATCATCCACAAAAACAAAGTGTCCCAAACCAATGCCAGTCCCCGCAGGCGTTTTGCGCAGCTCAAGGCCGGTCAAAAGACGTTGTTTGACCGCCTCATGAAGCTTTTCACCATTTAGATGAGAGAAATCAAAATTGTTTCTTACTGCCGCGGGATCGCGATTCACCTGAGCCTGGTCCGTGGTGCAATAGATAACGGAGTATCCCACCACAAAGCACAGAATAAACAAAGAAAACACACCATAGAATTTTCGCATAAGCCCGGCCCTCTTTGGTGTAGAATAACATGATCTTTTAAGAGGACCTCGGTTTTTTTAGAATTTGCTGGCCGTTAGTCCGCCTTTTAAGACTTTCCACAACCGACGGGTTGATACCCCTTAAACTCCGCCCCCATCTCTTGGGCTTCCATCGCAATAGCTAAAAGTCCCAGCTTCGCGGTCCAACCATAAACGTTTTCTTGAGGGCAGCCTGGCGTATTGATCGCAAGATCGGAAACACAAAGGCGCTTATACACAGCGCCCGGACTGTTCAGGCTTTCGGTAGAGCTTTTCTCTGCATGAGTTCTTAAAAATCCCCCCGCCAAGTCACAGCCGATCATATAAATCACCGGCTCTGCGCTGGCACCATCCGCTTGCACGATGGACGGAATTCCTTCCTGAATAATAACCTCTTCGACGTCCCGCCCACCCTTGGCCGCCTTCATCTTCTTGCGAGATTTATAAGACCATTCTTTAACTTCTGCACCTGAGCCCACTCGAATCACCGCAAGGCCGTATGTTCCGGCGTTGTTCTTCACAAAGACAAACGGCTCTTGAGTGATGCCGCGCTTTTGATAGTCTTCTCGAAGGCGCGCCAACATCGCATCCACTCTTTGTGCCAAGGCTTCTCGACTGGACTCATCCCCGATGTCGAAATTTTCAAAAAGTTCTGTTTCCACTCTCATCAAAAACGGATCGATTTGAGTGATCTGGGAAAACTCGTTCACAAGCTGATTGTAGTATTCAAAATAGGTGCTCTTTTTACGCTGATACCAACCCAACTCACGGGGAGGGTTCATCGGGAACTCGGCCACCGTCGCCGCCCAATCTTCGTAGGCCTCGGAAAAATCATTATTGCTAATGATCAAGTCGGGCTTAAAGGTCTTAAAAAGTTCTCCTGTTTTTAAGGCCGAGTGAACAGTCACTTCGTTTCCAGCAGAACTTGTTAACATCAAAGGCTCGGGAAGATCCTTGGGTATAGCGACTTTCACAACACGACCACTGGCTTCGATCAAATTACGAATGGTGTGTACGTTTTCCCAATAAAACGCATTGTTGGTGTGTTCTTCCGTAACTAACAGAATATTCTTAATGCCCGCCCCGTAGTGTTTAGTGATGTACTTATTCATCAATCCCTCTGACGTTTCCTTGTCAGTCGGACAGATGTTATTAAACCCCGCAGGAAAAATATTCGCGTCGACATTAGAGATCTTATAACCGGAATCACGAATGTCATAACTAGAATAAATCGGATAAGACAAGTTGCCGGTCTTCTGTGAGAACCAAGCACAAATGGCATCCATATTGGCGAGTGTCTGTTTGTGTAGTGTTAATTTCGCCACCGTGACTCCTTCGTTCCTCTTATAAATTCGGATCTTCTTTAGGAACAACTTTGGGAGGAAGAGGTATAGAGGACTTCTGCTCCTCTGGCAACAAAGAGTCGGCTTTGACTCGGCCCGACCGTTTAAGGCTGTTGAGCTTCTGCGATTCTTCGGTGAGACTCATGGTCTCTCCACTTCCATATAATACTTTTTCGGTTTTCTTCCTAACCTCGCTCAGGTACTGGAAGAAGCTCTGCTCATAGACATTTGGAACTTGATCCGCAAAAGGTCTATAAAGTTCCGCCTGATCGATCAAGTCAATAAGATCCCCACCCAAGCGTATTTGCAGTTCACGCTGGTCTCGCGTGGATTCAAATTGGAGATAAAGATCACGATAAATTTCCTGCAATTTGTCTTGAGCTCGCAGTGACCACGCGGGATCCTCTTGGCGCAACGACTTAATCAAATAGACTTGCACCCACTTTTGCCCCCGCACGAACTCCTCGAAGGTGTCGACAGAAAGCTGATTGGTCGAAACACTGCCCATCTGAAAATAAGTTTTTGCCAGCCACTCTTTTTGAAGAGGGGGGCCCTTGGCCGCGACCACCTTCGCAATTCCTTTGTCGGCCTCATTAAGATAAGAGATGGCCTCAGATTCTCTTCCTTGGCGCGCGTACACGGCCGCCAAACGAGCTGGAATTTCAGCCAGCGCCGTTTCGACTGGCAAGTGCTCTGCTAGCTTTTTTGCATCCAACAGTGCTGCCACCGTCTTCATATCATCCCCCAAAGCCTCATAGACAAAGGACATATGATAAAGAGATTGCGCGGCGATCGCAGGCTGATCTTTTAAAGTCTTCAAATAGATATCTCGATCCAACCTCGCGGCCTCTTGAAAGCGCCCCATGCCCTCCAAAGCTTGAGCCTCTCCCATTCGAGCCGATTGAAGAAATACGGACTGCGGATGACGCCATTGAAAATCACGAAATAAAACTCGAGCCTCTTCAAAACGCGCCAAAGCTATGAACTTTTCTGCGTTGATCAACTCGGCCTCTTCAGACTCGCGCTTAAGACGAGGAACCTCGGGGCTTTCATGCGAAGTTATTAAGGTCGAACATCCACAAAGTCCCAAAAGAAAAGTCATCAAATAGATTTTCACGTTTTCTTTTCTCCCTCAGCGATCAAGCCACTCAGTTCTTCCAGCCCACTTAGATCTGAAATATCTTTCACCAAGTCGGGGATGCGAAACACTCGAGCCTCTTTGCGAATATTTGCTTCAAACTGCTGGTAAATCAGATCCCTTTGATTGTAGTAGGACCTCATTTGCGAGTACAAGCTCACAAGATCCCCATGGCCCTTTTGCGACTTGTCCTCCGATCGGAGGTCCAGCCAATAAGGGAAAACTCGATTTAAAACCACCGTGGTCAGGTGATACCCGCCCTTTTTGATCTCCCTTGAAAAATATTCGGCCTCTTTGAGCTTGGCCTGATCAAACGAGGTCACTAGGCAAAACTGCGTCGAGGGGGCCACCAACAGACGATGGACATCGACCGTCCTTTTAAGCAACTGTTCTTGCCACTGTTCGATGTTGGTAAAGAAATCACCTAGCTCGTGAATGAACGTCGAACCCGTGAGGGTCTCTAAAATCTTGAGTACCTGGCGGGTCCCCGTTTGCAAAAGTTGACCAAAAAATCCAGATTTCTTTCCTTCGGGATCTCGGAACCACTTCGCAACGCCTTCATTAAATAAAGCCGAAAGTTTTTGAGGCGCATGCAGAAAATCAATCGCGTGCTTGGTGGGCGGCGTATCTAAAATGATCAGATCAAATTCGCCAGACTCATAACACGAGTAGAGCTTTTCCAAAGCAGTGAACTCTTGCGAACCACTCAAGTTGGTCGAAAGCTGTTGGTACAATCGGTTTTTATAGATCTTCTCTGCCGATTCCGCCCGGCGGGCCGCTCGTGCTACAAAGTCATCAAAAGTTTTTTTATGATCAATCACGGAAGCATAAAGCTCGCCGGCAAAATTTTGCCCCGGCACCTTAGTAATATCTTTACTGCCTTCTATCCCCAAGGTCTGTGCCAAACGTTTTGCCGGATCAATCGTCAGTACAAGAACGCGCTTTCCTTCTTTTGCCGCGAGCACGGCCAACGAGGCTGCCACGGTGGTCTTCCCGACTCCGCCACTGCCGACGCAAATAAGCACTTTGGTGTCCTGAAAAATTGTCGGACTCATCGCAGGACCTCAGCAATTTTTTCGACTAGGGGCCACGCATTGGTTTCAAAAAATAAGGGGATCGTCTGCAGATCAGAAGTCACCTGCTTCGCTTTTTCAAGAATCCCTTGCTGATGCTCTAGCTGATACTCGATATAGGCTGCAAACTTCCCAAGGTCCGTCGCTTCCCCTTGAGCCTCCTTGAGCGAGGCCAGAGGTATGGTCGTTGTCACCACCTTGTTCATGATCAAGTCAGCGGAAATCTCGAACTCGGCCTTCAAGCGCTGCAAAAGTTCGGTCGCCTCTTTGACGGGTAACTCTTCAGGCAAAGTCACAATATGATAGCTTGTTAAATCTTTATTGCGAATGCAGGCATCGATGCTGCGACTTTGTTCTCCCATCGGCCCAAACTGCACCGCCTGAGCCATTCCCTTGGGGGCTTCCAAAAGAGCCACGAAATGCCCTGTAGCAAAGGCATCAACGACCAGACAATCAAAAGGCAAAGCCGGACCGTGTTTACGGGGACCACTTGTCACCTTTCCCATAATGGCCAACTCTGGTAAGGCCGGGGCCACGTTGATGAAGGCCTTCATAACCGCATTTTCGAAAAACAGTTTTGCAAGACTTTCCACCTTGATGAAATGACGGGCATATTCTTGAAGACAGGCCTCCCCCGTCCAGAGCGCCAAAGAGAGATTCGGAGCAATAGAGGTTGGCTGGTAACCCACCGCTGGCAAGTCAAAGAAGTCCTTATAGAAGCTCTGATCCCCAAGTTCTACGAGGAGGACTTTTTTCCCCTCCCTGCTCTTCTTTAGGGCCAGGGCTGCGGCAACCACCGACTTTCCCACGCCCCCTTTTCCGGTCACAAAGTGAATCTCTTGCTTCATAGGTTCTTAGAGTGTCTCTGACCTGGTAAATATAGGCATTACGCGCTGCGATAGCGTTGCCTTCAGTCAGCTCCTCCTCTAATATCCATCGGTTTTATTAGGAGAACAAAAACATGAAATCGAATGTAGAAAAAGTCTCTAATTTGTCCCGAAAGTTGAATATCGAAGTTCCCGCAACTGCTGTTCAAACTGCTTTCCAAAAAATCTTCAATGGCATCCAAAAAGACGTCACCATCAAAGGATTCCGTAAAGGAAAAGCTCCTTTGACGACCATCAAAAGTCTTTACGGTGATCGCGTGAAACAAGACGTGGTTCAAGATTTGATCCAGAAACACTATGCAATGGCTTTGGACGAGCACAAGCTTGAGCCCATCAGCTATCCTGAATTTGAGTTTGCGGATCCTTCTGAGAACAAGGATTTCTCTTTCTCTGCGGCCTTTGATGTTCGCCCTGAAATCAGCCTGAAGAAATATGAAGGTCTTGAAGTTGAGAAAGAAAAGTATGAATTTGATCCAAAGAAAGTGGATCAGGTTCTTGAGAATATCCGTGCTTCTCGTGCTACTTTTGAAACGGTTTCTGAAGCTCGTGCCGCGAAATTGGGCGATGTTGCCGTGATCGATTTCGAAGGTTTCATGGGCGGAGCTCCTCTTGAAAATGGCTCTGGAAAAAATCACCACCTTGAGCTTGGTGCTAAACAATTCATCGACGGTTTCGAAGATGGCATTGTTGGCATGAAAGCCGGCGAATCCAAAACAATCTCTTTGAAATTCCCAGATCCTTATCACTCTGCAGAGCTTGCTGGTAAACCAGTCGAGTTCAAAGTCACTTTGAACGAAATCAAAGCGAAAGTTTTGCCAGAGTTGACTGAAGAGTTCTTGGCGACTTTGGGCGGACCAAAAGATCTCGCTTCTTTGAAAAAATCTATCGAAGACGATTTGGCGCAAACTGAACAAAAGCGTATCGACGACGCTTTCAAAAACCGTCTTTTGAAAAACCTTGTTAAGGAAAATCCCGTAGAAGTTCCTCCTTCATTGTTGAAAGAACAAAAAGCCTCTTTGGTGGAAGACTTCAAAAAACGTATGGCTGAACAAGGCATGGGCGAAAACGATTTCGCTTCTTATGTTGAAAAGTGGGATAGCGATTTTGCAAAAACGGCGGCTGAGATGATCCAATCTTCGTTCCTTGTTGATGCGATTGCAAAAAAACACGATCTTTTCTGCAAAAAGGAAGATCTTGACGCAAAATTCGCTGAATACACTGCTCAAACAGGTATTGAAGAACAACGCATCCGTGAATTCTACGGCCGCCCTGAACAAGCTAGCCGTCTGACTTACATGATCACCGAAGAAAAAGTGATCGCGTTCTTGAATAAGTCCGTCAAAGTTAAAGAAGTTCCAGCGGGCTCTTTGAAAGAAGAAGCTAACTAGAACTGAAACAATAAGTTTCAAATAAAAAAGGCTCACCGCAAGGTGGGCCTTTTTATTTTGTACAGCCTGGACAAAACTCAGTTAGTGACAGTTACGGTATTCTTCGAAGTATCTTTGGCAGATAGAGTATTGGGAATTACAGTCGTTGCTGTCCGTCGAGTGATAGGTCGCAGCGGGGCATTGGCGGGCCGCTCCTCTTTGAACGACGACACCAAACTCTCCCTGTGCGTAAGGGGTGTTGTTGTCAGAGAAAATCTTGTAGCGAATCGTATTTCGTCCATACTCAAGCAATGGCTTTTGAAATAGCGTTGAGATCCATAGATTGAAGGCATCTCGGCTTTTTCCGCGAGCTCCATCGTAGTTATTCACCTTAGAGCGAGAAGATCCGTCCTCATGAAAGGCCATCAGCTCAACTTTGTCCGCGCGAGCATCCTGAGGTCCCACAAAATAGTCATAGGCCTGGGGGTCCATGACCACATCACGACAAGTATATAAAGCCGTGCCTGAGCCATTAAAGCCGTTACATTGAACTTGAACTTGTCCTTGGATGGGCGTGGCGATCAGTGCATTGCCATTGGCAAAGCCCGCAGCATGAGCTTTTGCCATTAAGCAAAATGTGATGATAGAAAACAACACTTTCAACATGAAAGGCCCCCTCTGCCCGTCTACTTGAAGGCAGCCAGAGTAGGGCCTCGAAAACAGAGAATCAATAACTAGCGCGTCAAAACTTTCAGCGTATCCCACGCCTTCAAGTAGCTAAATGCTTGATATGCTTGATAATCGGACTTGAAAAGCTTTTCGCGAGGCGACAGTTTTTCTTCCTTTTTTGAACCCACGTCCTTCCACCAAGCAAGAGCGCCCTCTTCAGCACCTTGTTTTGTATCAAGTTTTTCTGCGGCCTTTTCACGATCTCCCTTAAGATGGCCTGCAATGTCCCCTTCCCGAGTGGTCGGCGACTTTAAGATCGCTTTTGAAAATGCCTCTGGATCCACATCTTCAATTTCAATATCAGGATGAATTCCCTCCGCCTGAATCGAGATGCCACTTGGAGTGTAGTAGCGAGCCACCGTCAGCTTCAAACCACTTCCATCACCCAACTTAATCACAGACTGCACCGACCCTTTACCGAATGTGCGTTGCCCGACGATCAAAGCTCGTTTGTTGTCTTGAAGAGCTCCCGAAACAATCTCGCTGGCACTGGCCGTATATTCATTCACCAAGATCACAACAGGGAAATGAGTGTAAGGCCCCTTCTTGGTTGCCACGGCCACTTCTTTGTCGTTCTTGTTGCGACCAATCGTGCTCACGATGGTTCCCTCTTTCAGGAACATATCACTCACTTTCACAGCTTGATCCAACAAGCCACCCGGATTACGGCGAAGATCGATCAAAAGACCGCTCATTTGGCCTTTGTTATCTTTCATATGTTTTTCAATCGTCTTCTGAAGATCTTTTGCCGTGTTTTCAATAAAGCTTGTGACCTTCACATACGCAAAACCCTCACCCAAGTCGGTGTACTTCACGGATTTGATCTTAACACTGCCGCGAACCACGGTGATATCCCGAGGCTTTTCTTCATTTTCTCGGACAACTCGCAAAATAATTTTGCTGCCTTTTTTTCCTCGCATAAGTTGAGAGGCTTCCACAAGACTCATGCCTTTGGTGCTGGTACCATCAACCGCAATCACCTTGTCGCCAGCTTTGATTCCCGCTTCCCAAGCAGGGGCATCTTCAATCGGAGAAATAATGGTAAGAACACCATTTTGAATGGAAATCTCAATCCCCAAACCTCCGAACTCCCCGCTGGTTTCGGTCTCAAAATCTTTAAAGATATCCGGCGGCATAAAGTTGGTATGTGGATCCAACTCACGAAGCATCCCCTTGATGGCGCCATAGACCAGCTTCTTCGTATTCACCTCTTCCACATAGTATTGCTGAATCAGATTCAGAACCTTACTGAAGTTCTGCAAATCCGCATATCTTTCTTGGGCGAAGGCTCGAACTTGGAAACCTGACTCTGCCATGATGAACAGGGTCACCAAAAGGGCAACTCCCAAGAGGTAGGTTTTCCAGTAGCGTTTAAGTGATTGCATAGTGTTAGAGTCCTTTCATCCACTGTTGCGGGTCGTAGGGTTCGGAAAAATGTCTAATTTCAAAATATAATCCAGAACTTTTCTCAGGAGGAGCCTCACCCACCTGAGCAATGACCTGAGACTGAGTGATCTCGTCCCCGACATTGACCTTCACATCTTGAGCATGGGAATAGACGCTGTAGTAGTGATCTCCATGATCCACAATCAAAGTCTTTCCAAAACCTGGAAGATCCCCCACATATGATATGCGTCCTTCAAATACTGATTTAATAGGGCTTCCCTTCGCGGCGGCGATGTAAATTCCTTTGTGTGATAAAGTATAGGGGTGATCCTCCCCTTTCATAAGTCCAAATTTTTGGGTAATTACTCCCTGCAAAGGCGGAGGCAACCCCCCTTTTTGATCTGCAAACGAGGGTTTAAACAAAAGATCGAACAGTCCAGCATCGTCGATATTGTTTTGCAGCGATTTCTCGCGGAGGCCATTGATTTTATTCATGGCAAACATCTTATTCTTACGAATACCGTCGAGGATCTTTCCCTTAAGATCTTGCTCTCGTCGAAGCTGTCTTTCCTGGGCCACAATTTTAGCTTCCACTGACTTGAGACTTTCAAGCCGTGTCGCCAAGGTTTTTCGTTTTGATTGGAGGTCGTAAAGATCTCGACGGTAGTTCTTTATCATCTCCAAATCACGGGATGCGACAATTCCTAAGATTTTAAGATTGCGTTCCAGCGATGCTGAGCTGGAAGAAGAAAAAAGAAAGCGCGCCAAAGACGGCCCTCCCAGTTTATAAATAGCTCTTAATCGTTCTGCCAAAAGAGCTTTTTGAGACCTCGATTTTTGATCTAGATCTTCCACCTTCAATGAGAGAGTTCGAATGCTCACTTCCAAGAAAGCCCGTTGCTGAGACAGGCTTCCCTTATCGGTCACAATCTTTTTAATTTTTTTATTAAGTTGATAGAGCGCCGAAAGCGTTTGCCGCTGCTTAAGCTCCGCATCTTCTAATTTCTTTTTGGTCGCCTCAAAGTCTTTAGCCAAACTATCCGCGTTCGTGGACGCCAGGGAGTTTACCCCAAGCGCCAAGGACAAGATCAAAACTAAGAGGCCACGCAAGATGCTCAATCTTTACCTCTGGCTTCCTGAAAAACCGTCATTAAGACGACGCACACAAAGATAGGACGCCAAAGAGCCCAACGCGACCCCACCGACAATAAAGACCCCAATAAGGCCCGGACTAATAAACTGTAAATGCTCACCCAAACGAAGAAAGCTGAGCTTATCCACAAGAAGGTTTTTAATGCCGATAAAGATCGTAAAACATAACAAGATCGCCAACGCCGAAGAGCTAAACCCTAAAGTGGCCCCTTCAATGAGGAAAGGTTTGCGAATCATAGAAGATGTTGCGCCGATCATTTCCAAAACGACAATCTCGTCTTTGCGGTTCTGAACTGAGGCACGAATTGCATTGGAAATAACGAACAAGGCGGCGACAACAATAACAATGCCGAGAAGGCGCAAGGTCATCTCAATGGCCGAAACCAAAGCGGCGTACTTTTCAACCCAGTCCTGACCATAACTGACCTCATCCACACCCTCCAGACCCTTCACTTCGCCAGCCAAAGACCGTAGAACTTCCATCTGTTGTGACGCGGGAATATCTGCCGCAAGACGAACCTGCAAACTGGACGGAATCAGCTTCAAAAGTTCTTCATCCTGAGTCAGATCAGGGGCGTAGCTTGCCAGCTGAGTGCGAAAGTCCCCTAAAGCCTTTTCCTGAGTGACGTAGTGAATCTCTCCCACGGATTTGGATTCTTTGATCTTGTTCTCGATGAACTCGCGACCTTTTTCAGAAAGATCTTGGGAAAGGTAAACGGTCATCTGAACGTCTTCTCCCCATAACGTCAGAATATTCTTAAAATTTTGAGCGATCAAAAGCGCCGAGCCCATAACCACGAAACACGCGGTAACAACCACCAAGGTCGAAACTTTGAGGGCCCAATTTTTTTGTGGAGGTCTCATTTCTTGTCTCCCACAATCATGCCGTCGCGAAGTTCAAGGGTTCGTTTGTTTCTTCTTTTCACCATTTCGTGATCATGTGTGGCCACAAAAACCGTCGTCCCTTGGGCACAAACTCTTTCTAAAAGATCCATGATTTCTTCACTCAAGCGAGGATCTAAATTTCCAGTTGGCTCATCGGCAATCAAAACACCGGGTTGATGGATGATGGCTCTGGCAATCGCGGTTCTTTGCTGTTCCCCTCCGGAAATAAACTCAGGATACTGATCATGTTTGTGAGCAAGACCCACTTGTTCCAAAACTTCATAGACCCGGCGTTGAATGGCGGGGGCCTTGTCACCGCGAACAATCAATGGCAGAGCCACATTCTCAAAGATCGTGCGATCTTTGAGAAGTTTGAAGTCTTGAAAGACCACGCCAATTTTTCTTCTGAACAAGGGAATTTGCGTATTCTTTATGGAAAGAAGATCGTGCCCCGCCACCTTCACGTCTCCCGAGGTCGCCGTATCGTAGGCCGAAATCATTTTGAACAAGGTTGTTTTGCCAGCCCCACTCGGACCCGTCAGAAAAACGAACTCACCTTTGTCGATTCGCAGATCGACATTTTTTAAAGCGTGAACCGGGCCTGGATAAGTCTTATAGACATGAGAGAATTCAATCATCTTTCTATCTTATGAAAGACCAAGGAAGATGAGTACTCGCCTCAAGTCGAGGTTTTCATTAGAATTGCATTTTCTAAAGGCGCCTAGGGGGTCCCACCTGCCATTAGAGTGTCGATAATCGTGGAATGTTGACGACGCAGGGCAAGCTTGATTGCTTCTTCGGTCTGACTAGATCCCATCTTGAGAACCGTTTCGTAGGGTGTCTTGATGGTTTTTAACACTGCTCCATTGCAAAAGATGCGACTTACCAAATACGGATTTTGCAAACCCCAATCTTCTGTCTGCACGTGGTACTTTTGTCCTCGCACCGTGATGTCTGAATTGAAGCCTTTTTGCACTGCCACGAACCTCTTGAAAGAAAAAAATGATCAGACGACACATTATCAGAATTTCTTCCCTGGCTCATCAAATTTTTCTTGGAGTCATGAGCAATTAAAACTAGAGTCATTATCTGTAAATTCAGGGAGATTTAATTATGAAAAAGTTGTTGTACGTTTTAGGCGCATGGACCTTTTTATTCTCTACGTCGGCGTTTTCCGCTGAGCCCCTCTCTGGCGAAGCCGAGGCCGGCGGGGTAATTGTCAGTGGCAACAACAATTCAGAAAGCTATAACGCCAAAGCCAAAACGGTCTTCACGCAGGATAAGAATGTTTACACCGCCTCGGGCCGCTATCTAAAAACAGATTCTAACGGTGTCGAAAGTGCTCGCAACTGGGAGGCCGGAGTTCGGTATGAACGCGAATTGACAGATTACTTCGGTGTCTTTGTCGGTCAAAAAGCAGAAAGTGACATCTACAATGGTTACATCCAAAGGGATTCTACGGATGCGGGTCTTAAGTACTCTCTGATTAAAAGTGACGACATGAATTGGTTCCTCGAGGCCGGTTATCGTTACCAAAAAACTTTACCGACTGTTGGTAGCACGACTCATGACAATCTAGGTCGTCTTTTCTCGGAATTTAACAAGTCTATGGATAAAACTTTGTCGTTTAAATACTGGGCAGAGTATCTTCCGAACTTCACCAACACAGACGCCTATTTGATCAACACGGAGGCCTCCTTGAATGTTATGTTGAACTCGGTCTTTTCGTTGAAGCTCGCTTATTTATTACAATATCAAAATTTGCCAGCGGCCGGCGGTAAGTACTCGACAACTACGAGTACAATGAACCTCGTCGCAAAATTCTAAGAAAGGATCACTACAATGTTCAAAGAGTTTAAAACCTTTATCATGCGTGGAAATGTTCTGGATTTGGCGGTGGGGATTATCATTGGAGCCGCCTTTGGAAAGATTGTTTCTTCCTTTGTCGGCGACATTCTGACCCCCATTCTTAGTCTTGCCCTTGGAAAAATTGATTTCTCCAATCTCTTTGTGGTTTTAAATGGTGAAGCATATCCCACTCTTGAAGCTGCCAAAAAGGCCGGCGTTGCCACTTTAAATTACGGTCTCTTCATCAATGCCGTGATCGACTTCCTCATTGTTGGTTTCGCCATTTTTCTGATTGTACGCATGGCAAATAAGCTTAAAAAAGAAGAGGCCCCGCCAGCACCCAATACCAAAGAGTGCCCCGAATGCCTCTCTTCTATTCCTTTAAAAGCACGCAAGTGCGCTCATTGCGGAAGCGCTGTTCAATAGCACCTGCTGTCTCAAAATGAGATGTAAACCTTTTGTTCATCCCTGCCGATAATTGGTACTGGTATTGCACCATCTATTATCATCGGGGAGGAACTCAAATGAATAAGATTTCAGGCAAAACCCACAAGACAGTTGTCAAAATCTTTATCAACACTCTGACGGGAGCAATCCTTTCTACTTCTCTTTCTTTGGGAATTTCTCAGCACGCCTGGGCTGAGTCTGAAACTGTGCTTCGCCTTGAAGGTGAAGAGGCAAAAAGAGCTCACGAGGAAGAACAGCGCAACCGTCGTGATCGTGAACGCCGCGAACTTTGCAGAAATGCTGAAAATGACTACAAACAAGCCGAAACTAAAATTGCCGAGTCCTGCCGCAAAGCGGGTTTGGGAGCCGACTGCGTAAGTAAAGCCAAGTCATGCGCGGCGACGTCGGGAGAAGATTCTTTTGATTCCGTTTCAGTATTTGCTACAGCCTTGGGCCTTCCTGCGGGAAGCACCGCTGGAATCAGCAGTGCTTGTCCACAACAGGGCGGGCGCGACTACTTCCAAGATAAGGATAAGATTCAAAAAGAGATCAAAGACGTCGAGCAGGATCTGGCTGACCTAAATGATGATAAAGCCAAAATCCAAGACGACTACAACAAGCAAGTTCAAGATATTCAGGAATCTTTAACTAAGGCCCAAGAGGACTATAAAAAGAAGGAACTTGAGATTGGCGAAAAAGAGCGTCAGCGCATTGCTGAGTTCAATAATAGCCAAAACCAAGCTAAAGAAGAAATCCGCAAAAGATCCGCAGAGGTTCTAAAACTTCGTGGTCAGTTAATTCAGTCCCAGCGCGATAAGGCCCTCAAGCTGATTGCGATGACCGATGCCTCTGGAAAAAGAGCCTGCATGAAGGCCGTGAGTGAAGCCAAAAAATCCTATGATAGTGTTTCTTCAGGGACCAGCGCCAACCATATCGCACAAGCCAAACAGAAAAAAACGGAGCTTATCAATATCTACAATGATTGCATGAGCGCCTTTGACCAACAACGTGTCGCCTTGAATGAATCCAAGCGCCAAGAGCAAGAAGAGATCAACCAGCAAATCAACGACGCTCAATCGAATATGGATGAGATTCAAAACAGTTTGAATTTGGCCTCCACACAGCTTGAAGAAATGAAGCAAGCTTCACAAAAAGAGAAAAGTGACGCCCTTCAAAGTGTGATCGATCTGGGAACTCGTTCTCAACAACAAATGCAGGCGGCTTATAATAAAATGCAAGAGAACCTAAAAACTCTCGCAGCAAAAAGCGCCAGCTTGCAGGCCGCACTCAATCGATCCAACCAGTCTTTGATGAGTTTAGGCCCAGCTCCAAAACGTGGTTCTGAGTACAGTCCTGCGGATGCTTCGAGTGAAATCTCAGCTCAAGTAAACATCCTTGAGAGCATTTCTAGCAACCCAGACCTTTCGGCGTGCCCACAACTGAAAGGCGTCGTAGAAAAAAAGGTCAAAGCGTACAACGGAAAAACCTCAGGTCGTCGATAGATTCTCGACCTCGTCTTCGGCCTAGTGTCCCTAGACCCTCTCCGTTCACACTGTTAGAATGGGGGCTTGTTAAAAGGAGCCCCCCACAGTGTTAAAAAAGATCCTGCTGTTTTTCTTTGCCCTCGGCCTCATTGGTATCCTCAGCGCTTACTTAATCATCAAGTCTGTCCAAGCCAGCCTTCCTCAACTTATCACCGTTAAAGACTATCAACCTCTGTTGGTCAGTCAGGTTTATGATCGAAATGGAAAAAAGATTGGTGAATTCTTTCGCGAGCGCAGAACACTCGTTCCCTACGGAAAGATTCCCAAAGACATCGTCAATGCCTTCCTGGCCGCCGAGGACGATCAGTTCTTCCAACACAAAGGAATCAACCCTCAGGCGATTTTTCGTGCAGCGCTAGCGAACTTGCGGGCCGGTCGATCTGTTCAAGGGGGATCAACCATCACACAACAGGTAGCGAAAACGTTGCTGTTGTCTTCGGAAAAAACTCTGACCAGAAAGTTGCGCGATATTCTTTTAGCTATTGAGATGGAAAAAAATCTTAGCAAAGAAGACATTCTGTATCTTTACTTAAATCAGATTTACTTCGGTCAGGGAGCCTACGGCATCGAGCAGGCCGCCCAAACCTACTATCGCAAACCAGTCGGTAAACTGACCTTGCCCGAGATGGCGATTTTAGCCGGTCTTCCGCAAGCCCCGAGTGGATACAGCCCCGTTCGCAATCCTCTCAGAGCAAAAGAACGACAAATCTATGTTCTTCGTCGCATGGCAGACGTAGGCTTCATCAGTAAAGAACAAGCTGAGGCCGCGATCAAAGAGCCCATCAAAGTTTATGTTCGTGAGAATTATGAAGAGTACGCTCCCTTCTTTCTTGAAACCGTTCGTCAGCTCCTTGTCACTCAACTGGGCGAAGACATGGTTCTTGATAAAGGTCTTCGTATTCACACCAGTCTTGATCTCAACAAACAATTAGCCGCTCAAGAGTCCGTTCTTGCCGGGCTCAAAGCGTTAGATAAACGCCAGGGCTATCGAGGGCCTCTGAAGAACCTTAGCAATGAAGAAGACATCAAGGAGTTCCTCAAAGAGGCTCAGAAGAAATTGGTTTCGGATTATACTCCTGAAAGAACCATTCTTCCTGAGGGGAAATTTGCGGATATTGTTCCGACCAAAGATGCGAAGGCAAGCAAGGAACACCCCCTTCTTCCTCCTTACATCAAACTCAATGACAGCGTTCAAGGGGTCGTACAAAAAGTCGATGACACCTTGGGGTTGGTTTACGTGGAATTGCCTGAAACCCGTGGGCTGATCGACATTGATTCCATGACGTGGGCTCGAAAGCCCGACACCGAAACGCGCTGGGATCTGGCGGTGATCAAAAAGCCCTCTGACGCCCTAAAAAAAGGCGATGTCATCCTTGTGAAGGTTGTTGGCGATAAATTCGCCTCCAATCGTTTGCAGTCCCCCTCTAAGAAAAAGCAAGTCCCTCAAAATCTTCCTGAATTTGATAAACACCTGGCTTTGGAGTTAGACCAAGAACCCCAGGTTGAGGGTGCGCTTATTTCCTTTGATCAAGACAATCAGGATGTTCTTGCCATGGTCGGAGGCTCTAACTTTGCAAAGAGTGAGTTCAACCGCGCCATCCAAGCACCTCGCCAAACTGGCTCCGCATTTAAGGCCATCGTCTATGCCTCAGCTCTTGATAAAGGCTATACGCCAGCGACTCCGATTATGGATGCTCCGATTGTGTATGAAGAGGGTGGCTCCGCAGATGACTCCGAAGGACAAGGGGATCCTAAAGTTTGGAAACCCTCGAATCACTCAAAAAGTTTTGGCGGCGATATTCTCTTCCGAAACGCCCTGGTGAAATCATTAAATATTCCCACGGTAAAAATTATTGAAGACCTTGGGGTGCCTTGGGCGATGGATTATGCAAAACGCCTTGGTATTTACAGCCCGCTCAATCCCGACTTCACGTTGGCTTTGGGATCCAGCAGTGTCACGCTTTATGAAATGACAAAAGTGTTTGCCGAATTTGGTCGTTTAGGAAAGCGTCTTTCCCCTATGCTTATTCACAAGGTTGAAGATGCCAACGGAAAGGCCCTGTTGCAAACAGTCACCTTGGACAGTCGCTTTGAAAAAGAGATTAAGGCGATCTCTGAGGACTTTGAACAGCGCCGCAAGGCCTATCTTGAAAGTCTTAATGAAACTGATAAACAGGCCGAACCCAAAAAGAACTCTAAAAATGCCAAGCCTGATGAGAACATCTTCTTCCAAGATCCTGATCAGTTGATTCGCCCTACGACCGCCTATGTGATGACAACACTCTTAAAAGGCGTTGTTGAAGATCCCGGAGGAACCGGAGGTCGAGCTCGCGCTGTTGGACGTGAAGTCGCTGGGAAAACCGGCTCAACCAACAACTACTATGACGCGTGGTTTATCGGTTACAGCCCCCAAATTGCAACCGGAGTCTGGGTGGGTTTTGACAAAGAAAAGAGTATCGGTAAAGGCGAAGTCGGAGGACGGGCAGCGTTACCTATTTGGGTAGATTACATGAAAGCGGCTCACGAAGGACTTCCTCAGATGACTTTCCCGGTGCCCGAAGGTATTGTCTTTGCTAACATTGACAGCGAAACCGGAAAGCTCGCTTCCGCTGGAACGAAGAAAATTCTTCGCCAGGCTTTTGTTGAAGGAACAGAGCCCACTCTTTCCAACGGCAACTCGGAAGATGCCACAGACTTTTACAAACAGGATCTCTCTGAATGAAAGATATTCACCTCTGGGGGGTGAAACAAAACAATCTAAAGAACATTGAGGTCAAAATTCCCGTTGGCTCTATGACGGTTATTTGTGGTCCCAGTGGTTCCGGGAAGTCGTCCCTGGCCTTCGAAACTTTGTTCGCCGAAGGACAGCGTCGCTTTATTGAAAGCATGTCCAATTATGCGCGACAGTTTTTAAATAAAGCCCCCAAGCCTGATATCGAGGGCATTAACAATATTCCACCAGCGATTTCGATCGAACAAAAAAATACCGTTAAGAGTTCTCGTTCCACCGTCGGAACCACAACCGAAATTATCGATTACCTTCGTTTGTTGTTTGAAAAGATTGGAAAATCGTATTGCCCGACACACCATTGTCCCACAGAAAAGGAAAGTGTCACTGAAGCCACGGATAAGGTCATTCAAAGTTTCGCCGGGAAACGTGGCTATATTCTAGTGGAAATCACAGAAGAAGGACGCGTCGCTCAGGGGAAGAAATTGCACTCTCTGCTTTTGCAGGACGGCTATCTTCGCATCTATCTTCCTAAAGAAAGTGAATCGAAACCCTCTGTCAAAGCGGCGACAAAAAAAGCAACCGGCAAAAAAGCCACCAAAAAAACAACTCCGGAAGTTGTCGTTGCAGCCCCGGGCGGGATTACTCAATCCGAAATGGGCACAGTCGTCGAAATCGGGGATGCTGCCGCGATCAAAAAAGGACTGCCCAAAGAAACCTTCTATCTCGTCATTGATCGCATGAGCTTTAATGAGGATGAGCGCGGACGTATCGCCGACTCTTTGACTCAAGCCTATGAAGCCAGCATCAAATACAACACCACTCTTATATCTAGAAAAGCGACAATCCTGACGACCGAAGGACAACGTCTTCAAGTCAGCGAAGAAGCTTCCTGCCCTGTTTGCGGCTACACACCGCCGCCCAGCAGCTCGAAGCTTTTTAGTTTTAATTCTCCGATAGGGGCCTGCCCCACCTGCAAAGGATTTGGAAATATTCTGGATATCGACGAAGGAAAAGTAATTCCCAACTCTAACATGAGTCTAGCGCAGGGAGCGTTAAGTCCTTTTTGGATGCCCAGCGCTGCCCATGAGAAGAAACAGCTCTTAAGCTATTGCAAAAAGAATAAGATCGACGTGCATACCCCTTGGAAAGATCTTCCCAAGGCTCATCGCGATGTGATCTGGAATGGGGATAAGGAGTTCTTCGGGGTTCGTGGTCTTTTTGAATACCTGGATCAGATTAAATACAAAATGCACGTGCGCGTATTCATTTCGCGCTTTCGCAGCCCCTTTCTGTGCCCGACTTGTAAAGGCGCACGACTGCGCACTGAAGCCAATCATGTATTGATCGCCAACTCGAATATTAATGATCTTTCGTCGGTCACCATTGAAGAACTGCACCAGTTTTTTATGAAATTGGAGCTTTCGACCCATCAGCAAGAAGTCGCCGGAGAAGTGTTAAAACAAATTCGCTCGCGTCTTGAGTTCTTGATACGCGTGGGAGTCCACTATCTTTCTTTGAATCGGGAAACTCGGACCCTGTCTGGCGGCGAATATCAACGTTTGATTCTTGCGAACCAATTAGGGATGGGACTTTCTCAAGCTCTCTACGTCTTAGATGAACCCACCGTGGGTCTTCACCCTCGCGACAATGATCGTCTCATCTCTATTTTGAAAGACCTCAAAGAACTTGGTAATACTCTGGTGATCGTAGAGCATGATCACGATGTTATTAAGTCAAGTGAGCACATCATCGAGATGGGCCCTGGTTCTGGGTATCTCGGCGGAGAAGTCGTTTACTCAGGAACCACAAAAGATTTTTACAACTACGAGAAATCCAACACCGTTCCCTACTTGAAGCCTACGAAAAACTGGAGTCCACTACGTGTCGTACGGCCCGTTGATGTTGAAAGCTACAAAGTCAAAATCGAACTCAAAGGTGCGAAGGGACACAATCTAAAAAATTTAGACGTGGTCATTCCTTTAAATAGGCTGGTCGCCGTCACCGGAGTCAGTGGGTCAGGAAAATCAACCTTGATTACGAAGACTCTCTACCCGGCCTTGGCTCGCGCTTTGGATTTAGATTACCTTCCGGCCCAGGACTACGCGGGATTAGATGGCGTAGACCATATTAAAAATGTCCTGTTGATTGATCAATCCCCGATCGGAAAATCTGCGCGCAGCTCGCCGATCACTTATCTGAAGGCCTTCGATGCCATCCGCTCCATCATGGCCACGACACTTGAGGCTCAAGCGCGCGGCTATACTCCGGGCACCTTTAGCTTGAACGTGGATGGCGGACGCTGCCCAGCCTGTAAGGGAACTGGCTTTGAAGAAATCGACATGATGTTCATGGATAACGTCGTTATTCCTTGCGATGTCTGCGATGGAAAAAAATATCGCCCCGAGATTTTAGAGATCCAATATAAGAACAAGAATATTCACGAAATTCTTTCGATGACCGTGAGTGAAGCGATGAATTTCTTTGTCGCTCACCCCAATATTCGCAAACCTTTGAGTGTCTTGAAAGAAGTCGGTTTAGATTATTTACAACTGGGCCAACCCGCCAACTCACTGAGCGGTGGGGAGTCTCAGCGTCTGAAGATCGCAAAAGAACTTTCCCAGGTTCAGCAAAAATCAACCCTCTACATTCTGGATGAGCCCACCACCGGCCTCCACTTCCGGGAGGTTGAGTTGTTGATGAAGGTTCTTAATAAATTAATTGAGACCGGAGGCAGCGTCGTGGTGGTTGAACACAACCTCGATGTGATTCGCGGCTCTGATTATGTTATTGACCTCGGACCTGAAGCGGGTAAAAAGGGCGGTAACATCGTAGCGCAAGGGTCCCCGGAAGATATCATGAAGGTCAAAAAGAGCCTGACCGGACAGTACCTCAAACGTTACCTAGAAGAGCATACCGCGACTTCAAATGGGAAATAAGAATGTTAGTTGAAATTAAAAAGCTCGTTGCAGAACTCAAGCCCCATAAAAAGACGATCATCATTATCGCCATCACGGGGGTTGCTTATGCCTTAGCCTCGGCTCGCGTCGCTTTACTGACAAAATCTCTTTTTGACGCCCTTTCGGCTTCTAACCACCAAGAAATCTTAAGACTTGTCCCTATCATGCTGGGTCTGGCCTTGGTCACGGCTCTGGGTCGCTACTATCACATCTATCTCATGAACTATATCGCAGAGTGTGTTGTACAAAGCATTCGCCAAAAGCTTCAGCAGAAGTTTATGCGTCTAAACTTAAGCTTTCACAACAACTACGCAGCGGGATCGGGCGGCTTGATCAGCCGTATTCTCAACGACATCAGAACCATTCAAGATGGTTTGCGTGTTGTGGCTGATATCTTCTTACATCCTCTTCTATTTTTACTTCTATTGGGAAATCTTTTTTATATCGATTGGAAACTGACCCTGGCGACTCTTTTAATGGTCCCGATCGTGGGCGGCATTCTGAAGTCCATCTCACGAAGCATGCGCAAGTACATCCCTCGAGAGCGCGACGCCATGGAGTACATGACTTCGACCATCAAGGAAAGTCTTGATGGAGTTCGCGTGATCCAATCCTTCAATCTAGAAAATGATATGGCCGATCGCCTTATCAAAGATTCTGATAAATACCTCGATATTCGTAAGACAGTTTATAAGCGCCAAGAGGCCGCCGGACCAGCAACTGAATTTATTGCAACAGTCATCGTTCTAGGAGTTTTGCTGTATACGAGTTATGAGGTGGCGGCAGGACGCTCGACACCCGGTACCTTCATTGGATTTATCACCTCCCTTTTAATGATCAATCAGCCCATCAAACGTTTTCAAGAGGCTTACGTCCGCATCCAAGAAGTCACTATTTCCGTACAACGAATTTTTGCGATCATCGAAGATCCTTCTGAAGTTCCCGAGAGTCCGATCAACAAACCTTTTCCCAAAGACTGGAAAAAAATCACCTATAAGAATGTCAGCTTTTCCTATGGAAAAGATCTTATTCTTAAAAATATCAACCTTGAAATTCGCCGCGGGGAAGTCGTGGCCCTGGTTGGCGCCAGTGGCAGTGGAAAATCCACGATCGTCAACCTTCTGGAGCGTTTCTTTGATGCCACCTCCGGGGAAATTCTTATTGATGATGTTAATATTCTAGACATCAATCTCAAGGAGCTGCGTCGGAACATTGCCCTGGTCACTCAAGATGTTTTCCTCTTCAGTGACACCATCGAAAAAAATATTTGGGCGGGGGACTATTCGCGCCATCGCGCTGATATCATGGCAATGGCAAAATTGGCTAACGCTCACGATTTCATTTTGAGAATGCCTCAAGGATACGAAAGCCGTGTCGGAGACCGCGGGAACCTTCTTTCCGGCGGGGAAAAACAGCGCATTAGCATTGCCCGAGCGATGTTTAAAGATGCCCCCGTCCTCATTCTGGACGAAGCCACCAGTGCGTTAGATACGGCCAGTGAAATTGAAGTCCAAAAGGGTTTGGATCATCTGATGGAAGGCCGCACCGCTTTGGTTATTGCCCACAGATTGTCGACCATCCAAAAAGCAGACAAGATCGTTGTTCTTAAAAACGGCGAGATTGCTGAAATTGGGACTCACTCGAATCTATTAAACCAACAGGGTGAATACTTCCGCTTCCACAGCCTTCAGCACACCTAGTTTACAGGTCCTTGGTCTAGGTTTGCTTGGTTTTTAGACACTCTCCTAAAGTTCGTCTACTTTCTTGACGATAAAAGTATCGACACTTTTACGTCACCGAAAGGACTTATTTATGATTAATTGGGATGAGTTTGAACATATACATGTTATCAACAAGCTCAAACATATTCTCAGCGCGTGGTGGAACATTGACGTTGTATTTACAGACGAGCGCGGAGCCCTGAGAGGATATGACTCTGATAAAGTCACCTTCAACAACCCAGCCATCAATGCTCTTGTAAAAAAAGAAGCAGGCCAAGCGAGCATCGCTGAGCTCGTTACGAAATCTTTGGATGATCTTCGCACCTCTCAAAATCGCTACAGCCTGCGCAAGTGGGACATCGTCGGTTTTGATGTTGGAATCTTTCCAATCATGATTGACAACGACTGCGTCGGAACTGTTGTGGCTATGGGATTTTTCCGCGAAGCCAACTTCACGGCACGCATGAGTGAGATCCGTGAGCGTCTTGCCGCTTTCGGCATGTCTGGAGAAGTGATTGAAAAATGTTTGGGCAAACTGAAATTCTTGGACGACCAAGAGCGCACACATTTTACAGAGTTGTGCGAACTTGTGGCTCAAGAGATCGTGACCCTTCATCTGGAAATCACGTCTCGTGAAGACCGCATCAAAGAGCTCAACAAAGAACTTGGCAATCGCTTTAAGTACGACAACATGATCGGCAAATCTAAGCCCATGCAGTCTTTGTACGCCCTTCTGGATAAAATCAAAGGCGCTGACTCGACAGTTCTTGTCCAAGGGGAAAACGGTACAGGTAAAGAGTTGATCGCAAAATCAATTCACTACAACTCACACCGTAAAGACAAACCTTTTGTGATCCAGAACTGTTCTGCATTCAATGACAACCTTTTGGAATCAGAACTTTTCGGTCACGTGAAGGGATCGTTCACCGGCGCTCTCAAAGACAAAAAAGGTCTTTTTGAAATGGCCGACAAAGGAACTTTCTTCCTCGATGAGATCGGGGATACGTCCCCACAAATGCAAGTGAAGCTTCTGCGTGTTCTGCAAGAAGGAACCTTCATGCCCGTGGGTGCAACGGAATCAAGAAAAGTAGACGTTCGTATCGTGGCGGCGACAAACCGCAATCTGAAAGAGATGGTTGAACAAGGTACCTTCCGGGAAGACTTGTACTACCGCCTGAATGTCATCAATATTCGTGTGCCACCTCTTCGTGAAAGAAAAGAAGACATCCCATTCCTTGTGGATTTCTTCTTGAATAAGATCCACGATCAACAAGGTGGGCCAAAACGTCAGATCACGAAGCGCGCTTTGGAAAAGCTTTACGACTATCCATGGCCCGGTAACGTGCGTGAGCTGCAAAATGAAATCGAAAGACTTTGTGTTCTTTCTGGCGATGAAACGAAGCTTATGGCGGAACTTCTTTCTCCAAAAGTTTTAGAAGCTGGCGAAAAGAACAAAGTTCAGGGCTCCCGTTTGCAAGGTAAGCTGAAAGACGCCTTGGAAGATCTTGAGCGCGAAATGATCCGCGAGGGTCTTCGTCGCACAGGTTGGAACAAGTCCAAGCTTGCCAAAGAGCTCGGCATCAGCCGCGCAGGTCTTATCATGAAGGTTGAAAAGTACGGCCTTGATAAGAGAAAATTGGCTCGCTAAAAACGGCACTGACCCTAAAGAAATTACCTAAATGATCGAAACTTAGAGGGCTTTGTGAGGATTCCACAAAGCCCTCTTTCTTTTTTAAAATAGGCCTAACTACCTAAAATAAGGCGTCTATTTCAAACGCCCCAGCCCCTGGCATCAGTCTTGTAATAGAGGTTCCTTGTGTAAGGGGTACGTGGTTATGCAGACAACATTGGACAGCTCATTCGTGAATCGATTGAAGCAAATTCTTAACAGCCGCTATGGGAAGGGTTTACAGATTCGTCAATTGATGGATCTCACAGAGCTTGGCTCTGAGGAAGTGTTCACGCGGGGGCGTGACCTTCACATTCCAATCCGCGTGAACGGTTCCATTTTAGGAACCGCCGTCGTGCCCTCTGCGGACGATCTCAACGAAGAGAAACGTCAGGGAGTTGCTCAGCTCGTGCGCATGGCCTTAGAGCCCGCAATGTATAAATGGTATCTCGATCAAAAAGAAGCCAATCTTGTTGAGCTCAATAAAGCGCAGCTTGATTTAGATAACGTCCGTCTATTTGGAGAAGAAACTCTGCCCTCTCTTGATGAGATCCTAAATGACTCCTCGGGAGACCTCAACGAAGGTCCTGCCAGCGAGCTCATTTCTCATCTTATTCACCTTGAAGGAAAATCTGAGAACACCAACAAAAAAGTAGCTCTGCAGCTTCATGAGCTGACCAGTCGTTGGGCTTTTGTCCCTTTTAAAGATATCAAAGGGCAACTTCACTCCTCTCAGGATATTGCTAAAATGGGCGCCATGACCATCTTCGTGGAAAATGTGGAGAACTTGAATCCCGCAGAACAAGAGCTTTTAATGGACTACATTGCAGAAGAACGCTCTTCAGAAGAGCCTCTGATTATCACTAGTTCATTGGCAAATCTGGCCGAACTTGGCAAAAGTTCTTTGGCCTCGAATCTGGTGGACGAACTCTCTGTGAACTGCTTTGAGGTCGATCGCGCACCTTTGACGACTCAGGGGCTAAAAGAAGTCCTGGAGTTATTTTTTATGAAAGATACTCCTCTCGACGCCTAAAAGTTTATTTCTTGAAAATAACATGAGTGTCTGTGAGAATTTTTCTTATGGTCACTCATGATGAATATCTAATACCTTTTTTAACCCGTTCCCTTAATTCAAACTCTTACAAAGTTTTTTCTTTGGCGGGAGATGCCTCCAACCGTCGCTATTATCGCGTCGTTTTGGATCATCAATCCTGGGTATTGATGAGATGGGAGCCTTTTCAACCTGACAACTACCCCTTTTTGAGTGTCCTAAATCATTTCGCAAAAAATGGCGTTCATGTTCCTCAGGTCATCGCCATGTCCCCGGAAGAAGGTTTGGTGCTTCTTGAGGATCTTGGCGATCTGACGCTAGAAAGAAAATTCTGGGAAAGCCAGAATCAAGATGCGGCCTTCGACTTCTATCAAATGGCGATCGACGAGATCGTAAAAATTCATCACCCAGCAACTTTGAACAAATCCGACTGCACGGCTTTTAAAATCAAGTTCGACACGGAAAAGTTTTTATGGGAAATGAACTATGGAAAGGACAATCTTCTTTCTGGAGTTCTGAAGTTTCCATTCAGCCCGACTTTAGAAAAAGAAATCTCTGACATTTTCTTGGATATCTGCTCTCGCTTGGATCAAGAGCCAAAAAGAATTGCTCATCGCGACTATCACTCACGCAATCTCATGATCAAGCTGGATCAGATGAGCGTCATCGATTTCCAAGATGCTCGCCTTGGTCCGATCCAATATGATTTGGTAAGCCTGATGAGAGATTCCTATGTGGATATGACCGATGTGATGGCCAAAAATTTGATCGACTACTATCTTGAAAGATCCAAAGAATATCTTCCCAAAGATTTCTCAAGAGACCATTTCGATCACATCTATGAACTGCAATCCATTCAGCGCTGCTTTAAGGCCTGCGGAAGTTTTGCCAGCTTCTATCATCTTCGCCAGGACCGTCGTTATCTGAAATATCTCTCTGGAACCCTTCGCCGTGTCCTCAAGGCTATTAATGAATTCCCTGAGTATAAAGTTTTTGCCGACGTTTTGATTGATTCTGGTGCTTTAGAAAGAAAGTACGAAACACTATGAACGTGATGCTTCTCGCCGCTGGTGAAGGCACCCGCCTTCGCCCCTATACGCTGACTCTTCCCAAGCCGGCGATTCCATTTTTGACAATTCCCCTGGCGGCACACTCGCTGGGTTTTTTACGCGGGATCGAAATCAGTAAGTTGGTGGTAAACACGTTTCACCTTCCTCAGAAAATCCACGAACTTTTCCACAGTCTTCCGGTGAAGTGTGAGAGTCTGCATTTTTCAGATGAAGTCGGAGAAATTTTAGGAAGCGGTGGCGGTATCGGCAAAGCGCGCGAACATTTTCTCGGCGGTGGTGACTTCGTGATGATGAACGCTGACGAAGTCATACTCCCCAAAGATCCTTCTGCTTTAAACAGGGCTCTTGAACAACATCGTAAATCCCAAGCCTTGGCCACTTTAATGGTGATGGATCATCCCGGCGTGGGAACAGAGTTTGGCGGCGTCTGGGCTGATTCAAATCAAAAAGTTTTGGGATTTGGTAAAACGGCATTCCCAGGAAGTCACAAAGGTTGGCACTTTATTGGCGTGCTCATTCTCTCGGAAAGAGTCTACAATTACATCACCCCTTCCGGCCCTTCTAACATCCTCTATGATGCGTTGACCATTGGGATTCAAAAAGGAGAGCTGGTTCAAGCCTTCCCTTTTGAATGTACTTGGTTTGAAACTGGGAATCCAAAGGACTTTATTGCCGCCACAAAACAATGCCTGACCTATCTGACTGCAGAGGCTGACTCTTTTCAAAAGAAGGTGCTGCTTCAGACTCTGAATGATTTCTCTTCTGAGCCCATAAAATTTCAGAAGACAGAGTCATCGTATTTAATGACTTCCGAGAGTGCAAAGATCGAAAGCTCCACCACTAAGGAGGGAGTCTTTGTCGCTGGCAAGGGATCTTCCGTTGGCAAGGACTGTCGTCTAAAAAATGTGATTGTGGCCTCGGGAGCTGCTGTTCCCGCAAACACCGAAGCCTCTGATTGTCTATTTCTGTAAAGCCAACTCCGCATCCGTAAAGAAGGATTCTTGGCTTTCTTTGACTTTATATCGTCGGGTCATCATCAAGAAGATACTGTCGGCAGCGACCCCAATCGGTTCGCCGTTATAGTTTTTCTGCATTCCCGCAAGACTGGATGGATCACGATCAAGGCCGACCTTGCCTAAACCAGAGCCTGCCGAAGCCAGTGACGAAGAGCTGCCGTCCTCAGAAGAAGGACCCGAGCCCATGCCAGAGCCACCACTGCCACCGCCTTCATCAAAGCCACTCGCCGTGGTTAGAGCACCCAGCTTAATCGCTTTCTCTTCAGCCTTCTTTGAAAGTTTTTTGGCATAGTCCATTGCGCTATCGATTGCACCTTGAGGAAGCCCTGCCGCAGACATTGCGCCCGTCGACGCGAAGTCAGACACTTTATATGTCTTTCCATCTGGAGTTTTGATTGTTCCATTTTTTGGATTATAGATTCCACTGCTTTCAAGCTTTTTAAGATTGCTTGTGACGGCTTTAAACTGAGGATCTTTATTCAGTGGGTTATTGGGATCATTGAGGTCATAAGGGTCTACATTTCCAGGAGTGTAACCCAAGCCATCCGTCTGAAAGCCGGTGACGCCCGCGCCACTCGCAGAACTTCCGTGCTCTTTACCTTGCGCTAAAGAAAGAAGTCCCATACCGATTTGAATCGGACCCATTATACACCCATATGTCACTGTAGGAGGAGCGCAGGCACTTGAAAGCAGCATTGTGCCAATTCCAATATGCATCGCACCCTGCAAGAACGACATCGCTTGCCCCGAAGAGTTTGAACCCTTTGATTTATCCGCGTTGTCTTTCACTGAAGGACCCGTATTGCTACTTGTTCCTCGAGTCTCAACACCTTTGGAGGTATCCGCAGCAAAACTCGCCATGGGCGCAAGACTCAAGCTTAGTACACAAAATGTTTTAATAAGATGTCTCGTCATGCGGTTCCCCTAGTTATTAAGAAGCGTATTCTTGTTGTCGCGGTAACGCTCTCTGATCTTATCCCAATTTGATTTTCCACCTTGGCCGGTCACTTCATTCTTCCAAGCCTGCTGACCCGCCAGACCCTTATTAGGATCTTTGTCTCCGCCAGGAAGGTACGAGCGGTACTGCGAGCCAGCACTGCTGCCACCAGAACCCCAGCTTCCACCGCCGCCTCCGCCGCCGCCAGCGCCACCAAGAATATTTGCATCCAAACCTTTTTTCGCAGCTTCACCTCGGTTGCCACCACTACCGGAACCCAGATTACCGCCACCACCAAGACCGGCGCTGCCGCTCCCCACAGGGGCTCCGGCCATTCCACCGCTATCAGAATTTTCAGAGCGCGAACCTTGGCCCATCTCACTACCGCCAAGATTGATGCTTGAAAGATCTCTGCTGGCTCCAAGATTTGATTTGTCCGTAAGTCCGGTGCCAATTGAGCTCGCGGAATTTTCTCCTACTTTTTGATAGCTGTTGGAGCAACCCGGAGTTCGTGGGTTGGCTTGACAGATACACTCTGGCAATGTCGCGTTAGCTGGGTCTTTACATTTGTCGGCGGTGCTGGCAGTCGTCGTGCCGGTACCATTAGATTTTTCGTCGCAATTCTGACCTTGCTTCATGGAGTTCACCAGGGAGGCGATACCACTCAAGGCAGAGGCCAGCATCTTTGTATACTCATAAGTACAAAGCTTATTTTTTCCGGCAATAGACATTTTGTCTTCGGGGTTTGCGCCTTCCTTTTGTACAACGCCACCCATTTCCGTAACTAGATGATTCACAACTTGAATATATCCTGGACAAGGATCGTAGGTAACTCCGGGATTGGGGGTACAAGTAGTTCCCTTAGCCATTTCCAATCCTTTTTTTAGCTGTTCAAGGCCCTGCTTCGAACTTGAGCACGATGCCTCACAGGCTGCACGGGCAGAGGTGCATATTGTCGTATATGCTGTCATCCCCATCTTCGCAAGATCCATGACCTTTGCAAATCCACTACAACTGTCATTGACAGAAATAGAGGACAAAGCGGAAACACCCATATTCACTGTCGCAATAGTATCTGCCAACTTAGGACTTGTATCTTCACGACAAACAAAAGCTGCCGCAGGCTGAGCTTTGGAGCAGGCCGCGTGATATTTTGCAAAAAGAGTCGCACCGCTCTGAATCTGCTCTAGGCCAGGAATTTTAACAACTGCTTGCGGCGCTGCCTCAGGCGGTACCGCCGCAAGGCTCTTTGAAGAACTCTCAACTGTTGTTGGTGATTCAGGGTAATTCTTAACCTGACTTTCTTCAGCCCCGAGAGCCGCCCCACCGCCAGCTCCTTGAGTTGGCGCGGCTGCCTGAGTCGCATCACCAGCGGCTTCCTGTGCCAAAGCGGTATCTATGGTCACAAACATAATGACGGCATATAAAAATGAAACCAATAAGTTCATTCTTTTCATAAGATTCCCCTACCTATCTCTTTTCGGACAAAGGTCTGCTAATCTTGAGAATTTATTAGACATCTCAATATGAAACAGCGAGAGGGAAATATATTAGAATTCATCGTCCGCAGGAGGCGGATTGCGAAGAGGGCCGGAGCCACCACCATCACCCCCCAGAAACAGCTCTGACGATCGAAGATATTGCGAAGAAACCATTTTCACTGAGTATCCAGTAGAACCACCCACAACACAGTTTCCAGAGGTCGGTGGCGTTGGGCTGTTGGCATCAGATCCTTTAGGCTCAACCTGACATTTTCCAAAACGATTTGTATCCAACGAATAATCCGTGAGATTTTTAGGAGCCCACGAGGTTAAAGCACTCTTCCAATCTGTGAGCATATAGGTCAACTGATCTTTATAAGGAATATTAAGACCCGTCTGTTTTAAAACCTCGAACTGATTCCTAATACTAAACTTCTCGAGCGGTTCATATCCTTTATGATAGCCAATATCTGGGCGGAACTCTTTACCAAACTTCGCAGGGCCACTTGGACTCAAATAGCCATTTTTCATTTTCAAGTAATAGTTGTGATAGAAGTCAGGTTCAATGGAATAGTAAGCAATATCAAAGGCGTCAGGAAGAACGGCCGTCAGCTCAAGATCGCGCATTCTTGAAGGCGCATTCTCTTTAGAATCCCAAGCCAAGATATCGCTGCCAGATTTAGTAAACTCAAATGGCAAGTGATCCCAATGCGCGAAGTTTGGGGATGAATCATAGCTATATCCATCAGCAAGTTCTCGTTCTGACTTTATCTGTGAACTTTGCCACTGAGGCGACAGCTCATAAATCGCTCTACCATAATACCCCAAAGCCCTATAACTCTGAAGACCAACATTATCGCCAACAAATCGGCTAAAATTCGCAGCTCTGTATCTTTGGTTCGAAGGGTCATTCATTGTTCCCAAAGACGCAAGGTCTGTCATACGAGGCGGCAAAAGCGGATCTACCTTCTCTCCTCCGCTTGAAAACTCTGCGCCAGGCGCCCACTTACTCATATACCAAGGTCCCATTCTCCCCCCGAATGGCTTATAAAAAGCTCGCGCCTTCAGTCGAATTTGACCAAAGGGAGAGAAAGGTATTTTAGGCGCAGTTTCGGCAGAAACGCCAACGTAAGCCATACACCAAGGGTTCTTTTCCACGCCTATTGAAAAATTATAGTTATCGTTTAAATTCTCACGCCAACCAACGTAGTCCTTTAATACATTGATAGCTGAGTTTAGATCAGGACTAAACTCCCTATGTTCGGGCAGATTCTGAGCCGTAAACTCCTTCTGAACAGGCTGCACAAGAGTGTTGTTGCATGTTGTATCTATGTAATTGAAGCCCGGATAGATACGAATAGGTTTTAGCCATGTTGCAGGCTGTCCCGGGCCAGCCATCGTCGAGTTGCATCCGTCCGCTCCCAGCGAATTGAAAACTTTAAATTTATCCTTAATCACTGAACTTCGGTTAGCAGAAGTTAAGTTATTCACAAAAGTATTTTCAATTCCCACCTTAGCTTCCTGACCGTCGAGGTCATAAAAGTTGTCCTTGGCAAGGCTTGTGGCACGAGATAAAGAGGCAATCAGTTCCATGCGCTCAGCTTGATCAATATTAAACGCAACAACAAACTTTCCCAGCATCAAATAGTTAAATGACCCAAATATTTTACATCTATTCATTGCATCTGTCTGCATCGCCAAGGTCGCAGCACGAATACTTCCGGAAAAAGCTTGATGGGCAGCCATAAATTTCGGAGCTTGGAATAGTTTGATCCCACTTCGCGTCGCCATATCTCTACATGTGTTTTCCCCTTTTGGCATCGGACTAAAGGGGACATAGGTAATGCAAAAGGAGGGTGCTTCTAAATAGTCGTTTAGAACGGCATCACTGCCGGAGTATGCGTCAGGTATGGGCTCCGAACGAAGCCTCCTTGTCATCTTATCATAAGGATGCCGAGTCCACTCCCCCGCGCTCCCCAACATGCGATAGCGCCACGCCAAAAGCTTCCAGCTTTGACGAATCTGATAATTGACGTGAGCAATGGCATTCATGTTTTCCGCCTGCCTCATCGCTCCGTAATAGGCAGCTAAATCCACAGAGTTTTGTAGATTCACCTTGTGATGCACCAAGAGGCCGACGTTGATAATCATCGCAAAAAACAAAAACAAGATTTGAAATATCAAAGCAACAAAAAGAGCGACTTGCCCTTTGCGGTTGTTAAGATTCTGAATAAATGTGCTTCGTTTATTGAACATCTGTGTTTAAACATTCTCTCGTAGTCTTTCCCTCGAAGCAACAACTCGACCTCGAAAACTTTGACTTGTTCTATAGTGAGATGACAGACTTTTGGACATAGTTCTATGGAGGGAACTCGACGATGGTCCAAAAATTACTCCTCATTCTGAGCCTTCTGACTCTCGCTCCCTTGGGGGCTCACGCCGACATTCTATTTGAGGGCTACTCGAAGATTCTTTCGGGCGATCAGCATATTGGATACGTGGTCAGTCGCTATGAATTCGACAACAAAAAGAAACAGTTTATATCGACCTATCTTTTAAAAACCGGAAAAGGTGCCGGGGAAGTCACCGAAAGCCTCAAAGCCACCGCCGATTCCGAATTGGCTCCCATTTCCTATGAATACACCGCCTTGGCGGGCAAAGAGAGTAAAACCATTGACGCCAAATTTAAGGGCGGCAGCTTAAGCGCGGTTGTTAAATCCGGCGGCAAAGTTCAGCGCATCGAAAAAAAGATCCCGAAGGGGACGTTCCTTTCGACATTTCTGGTTTATCTCATGCTAAAAAGTAAAGAAGGTCTTCGTTCTGAGACAAACTATGAATACCAAGCCATCGCCGAAGAAGATGCCGCGATCTACAAGGGACAAGCTCTTGTCGGTAAAGAAGAAATGTTCAATGGTTTTAAAAGTTTTAAAATTCTCAACACCTTTAAGGACATCAAGTTCTTAAGTTATGTTAATGACCGAGGCGAGATCCTGGGCACCAATGCCATGGGCCAAGGTATCACCACCGAACTTGTCGCCAACCCGACTGATGCGACGACGGGACAGTCATATAGCGCAAATATACTTAAAACCTTGTTTGGCTCTGTTCCCACTGGACAGGCAAACGTGGCCAGTCGCGCCCAGAAACTAAAAGAGCGCGAGTCTCAAGCACCATCTCCCTCAAAACAAATGGGAGTTCCGCCAGGACAGGGTATCATCATCAAAGCTCAACCGGAAAAAGCAGAGAGTAAAGGAAACTAAGCCATGAGCATGCGGCACATTGTTGGTCAGCACTTTTTTATTGGTATTTCAGGACACGCCCTCACCCCCGACGAAAAAAAATTTATTGTTGAAAACAATATCGGTGGGGTTTGTCTTTTCGGGCGCAATGTCGCAGATCCAAAACAAGTCCGCGATCTCTGCGCAGAAATTCAATCTCTTCGCCACAAGCAAGCTGACAAAGCCCCTCTTTTTATCGGCATTGATATGGAGGGTGGTCGGGTGCATCGCTTGAAGGCTCCCTTCACCATTTGGCCGCCACTCAGAAAACTTGGCGATCTTGATGCCCCCACAGTTTCCTTCCATTTCGCAAATCGTATGGGGCAAGAACTCAAGGCTGTTGGAATCAATTTAGACTTCGCCCCTTGCGTAGACGTGTTCACAAATACCGCCAACACCGTGATCGGCGATCGCTCGATCAGCTCAGATCCCGAGATGGTTGCAAAACACGCTTCAGCTTTGGTGCGAGGATATATCAAAGCGGAAGTGATCACTTGCGCAAAACACTTCCCCGGCCACGGAAATACTTTAATTGATAGTCACGAGGATCTTCCCGTTGAAAATGTCGACATGGCTCGCCTGGAATCTTGCGAGCTGATTCCCTTCAAAAGAACCTTCAAGTCACGCGTTGATATGGTGATGACCTCCCATATTAAGTTTCCAAAAATTGACCCCGAATGGCCTGTCACTCTTTCAGAGATTTTCGTCAAACAAATCATTCGCGATGAGTGCCGCTATCGTGGTCTGATTGTGACAGATGATCTTGGAATGAAAGCTATGACCAAACACTATGGCATTGATGAGGTTCCTGTACGCGCTCTAAAGGCCGGAGTCGATTTACTTCTTTATTGCAACGACCCGGAGGTTCCTCCGCAGGCCATTGAATCTGTCTTAGGGGCCCTGGCCCAAGGAAGCCTTGCCAAAGAAGATCTTGAGAACAGTCATCGCCGTATTCTTGATTTTAAAAAAATCAAAATACCTCATCCAGATCCTTTGCCCCTGTCGGAAGTGGTGAATATCGTGGGCCATCCCGATCATCTCAAAGTCGCCTCAGCCATCGCCAATGGACAAATCCCCGAGGGCCTTCTGCCAGAATAGGCTGCCAAAGGCCCGAACACCTCTGAAATAAATACCCAAACCCATTTCTCATCTCCAATAAGGACCCTTCTCGTGTGGCCCAGGAATTGATAATGCGTCTTCTGATAGCACAGGAGTTTTTATGGGTTTTAACCTCGATAGCGACAAGTCAAATAAGGAAGATCAGTTGAGCCTGTTCGACTTTAAAATGGCTCACGCCGATTTTGCGGCAGAAACTCCCAAGCAAAATGCCACGTCCCACGAAGAGGGCTCCAACGCCATTGATTTTGATACTTGGCTGCTAGCTCACCGTGAACCCGAACAAAGCAAAACCTCACGCTTCATCACTCTCTCCGCAGCGGCCCATGCCGCCGCCATTTTGATGGTTGCCGTGATGACCGTTCCTCTTGTGGAGCAGGCAAAGACTGAGACTATTACAATTGAAATTGAAGACGTTCCGGCACCACGAATGGCTCCTCAAGGCAAACCTGTTCCCCCCACACAAGGCGGAACTCCCATTGCTAAAGACACTCCGCTTGTGGAAAAGCTGGAGGATGCGGGAAGCCCTGGCGATATCGTTGTCGCAAAACCCAAAGCCTCTGCAAAAGCACAAGCCGCAAAATCATTGCCTGCCAAGGCCGTTAAATCAGCAGGCAAGTCACCGGCAAAAACGGTCCCCGTGGCCGCTCGCAGTGTGGCCCCAAAGACAACCTTTAAGGCCGTCCCTATGACGATCGACGACATTGAGGCTCCAGAGTTAGACCAAGGCGAGTTATCCAAAGTAGCTGTGGCGTCTCATCTGAATGAGGACTTTAACGACGACTTCGAAAATATCGATCAATCTCAAAAAACTAAGCTTGAGAATGAAAAACACTCCATGCAAGCCATGGCCGCTGCTCTTGAATCTGAGCAAGATGAAAACTTGAGCGCTTTGGATGAGGCGAACAAAGAGGAAGCAGATCGTTTGGCTTCTTTGCAAAACTCTCTTCGCCAAAAAAATGCCAAGGCCATTGCTTCTGCCCTCGCGTCTGAAAAAGCCGCTGCCTATGCTGCTGCAGCTCGAGACGCCGCTGCCCGTGAGGCCGCCAATAAACGCGGCGGACTGGGTGGCCAAGGAAATGGTTTTGGTACGAAACAAGGTGACGGCGCCGGCAATTCGGGCTCTCAGGGACCTGGAAACCAAATCGCAGGGATGCCTCAGGGTGTGCGCAGTTTAGATCAACTTCGCCAAATGCCCGGCAATCCCCGGCCTCAATACGATCGTGAAGAGCGCCGTCGTGGTGACCAGGGAGAAATTGCGTTCGTCGCTTACATCAGTAAAGAGGGTTACCCCACCAAGTTCCGCATGATGAAGTCGACAGGTTTCCGTAATCTCGATGCAAAGACATTGGCCGCCCTCAAAAAGTGGCGCTTCTACCCAGGACAAGAAGGATGGGTTGAACTTCCTTTCCGCTGGGACCTTAAAGGTGGAGTCCAAGAAGATGGTGGATTGCTCAGAAGAGCCCTCAGTCGCCGTTAATAGGCAGAATCTCAGAACAAAAAAAAGCCAGGAAGGCGTTTTTTTGCGTCAGCCCCGCAGGGGTTTTGGGTACAAGCCCAAAACAAAAAGCCCTTGAGGACCCCTCAAAGGCTTTCCTAAATATCTAAAATCAAAGAAAAATTAGTCTTTGAAAAGCACTTTTGCAGATTTTGTAGTGCCTTTTGTGCGAACAGCCGCTTTACGCTTTTTGCCGCTAGTCGATTTTTTCTTCTCACGAATGTATTCAGTACGTTTTGTTTTAGAAGCCATTTTAATCCTCCGAGTTCTTAACGGAACGAGTTAATTATCAAAACGGAATCTCCAAGTCAACCGAATGGCGGTAATCTCCTGAGATTTGCGGATTTCCCTGATAAGCATAGTTTAAAGCGAATCTGGGGCCTTTAAAGCCCAGACCAGCGGTTATAAGCTCCCTTTTATGGTCCGTATCGTTCTGGTAGCCCAATCGAGTAATCATAAATTTATTTATATAAGTCTCCAGCCCCCCCATATAAAGGGATTCCGAGGTGGCATCCAGGCGAAAGCGAACCGTGTTTTGATAGATATAATTAAAACCTCCGCCGACAGAGGTTTTGAGGCGAAGATTCTCGGGAACATCGTCCTTTTCGCCAAAAGCATTATAAACCACCAAAGCCCACCCAATATGCGGCTGAGGAGTGTATAGGAGCCCCAAATCTGCGTTAATTTGCCGATAGGATGCTTGGGGAAGCTTTTGTTCAAAATAGTGTCCCGTCATTCCGAAGGCCAGCTTATCTACGACAAACTCCGCCAGCGACAAGGTGATATCACTTTGTTCAAGCTGACCTTGGGTTACCTCGGTTTTTTTGTTTAAGTAACCTAAGGACGCAGGCAGAAAACTCTCTTCACTGTTATCGCTCAACGTGACAGCAAATTCGTCTTTGGCAAACGAAGAAAATAGATAATGACCTCTAAGATGAACCAAGGCACTGGGATTTAAAAATGAAGCGTCACCCGCCTCCACCGCCGCACGTCCAGTTCCGCCTGTCGCAGCCGAGATCGAAGAATTATAAACTTGGGCCGAGGCTATGTTCACGATAAGATAAACAAAAAGAAAAACAGGAAGTTTAACTACGCTCAAAGGATGGGGCATGACTTTTCACCTCGCAAGTATTGTGAGTGCGTTCTTTTTAGCACTCACATCCTATCAACCGGCCCTAGCTAGCGCCAACACTTTTACCGCAAAACCTGTTCGTCTTGGCGACAACCTTCTTTCTATTTTACGCCAACATGGTTTTTCAGAAAAAGAACGCGAACAAGTGCTTGCCGCCGACAAGGGGCTGCGCACGCTTTTTCTGACTCTGGATACAAGGTACCTTGTACGCCGCGCCTCCGGAGAAATTGAACTTCGCATGTTCGACTCGCAGACCTCGGATGCCTTTCGCATTCTAAAAAAAGGACCCTCCGTTCAAGCGCAGGCCTATAAACCAAACTATAAAATCTCTCTGACCCGAGTCGAAGGCAGAGTCTACGGTTCCCTCTTAGGAAGTGTACTGGCGAAAATCAACAGCAACTGGGTCGCCACTCGCTTCATGGACGCCTATGTTTTTGATATGGCCAGTTCCCGCGATGTCGCCCGGGGCGCTCGCTTTTGGTTCACCGTCGAAAAGAAATATGAGGCGGGACAGTTTGTAAAATACGGAGAAGTTTTGCAGACTTCCCTTGAGGTCGACGGCACTCCAGTTCAAAAAAGATTTGTTCGCTACAAGGACGGCGGGGTCTTTTTTTCCGCTCAAGATCTTTCCGATGAAAAACCTTTTTATGCTCCGGTGGAGTACATCAAGGTGGCCAGCCGCTTTAAGCCCAATCGCCTTCATCCCATCACAAAACGCCTGCAGCCGCACTTAGGAATCGACTTTGAACTTCCGGTCGGCGACCCGGTCTTTGCCCCTCGCAAGGGGATCGTGGTTCGCTATGGAAACAACCGAGCGGCGGGAAACTATATTGTTCTCCTTCACTCTAACGGAATGGAGACGTCCTACAATCATCTTCACCGCATCGACAAAAGAATTCGCCAGGGCTTAAGGGTTTCTGCGGGTGAAAAAATAGGCGAAGTGGGTTGCACCGGCTACTGCACCAGAGCTCATCTTCATTTTGCGGTAAAGAAAAAGGGCCGAATGGTCGACCCTGTGAAATATATTAAAGCTTATCCTCATCAAATGCAGGCGTTCCTCGAAGAACGAGTGGCCAGCAATTAATCGCGAGTGCAGACCGTGATGAAGTGCAAACACTTGCTGCTGGGAACTGCTCCGGCATAGCTTCCATTTGAGCGGAAGCATTCTTTCGTCAAGTCGTACTCAACCACGGGTGCTCCACCGACGGCTTCTTCTTTATAACAAGAAACTCCCCCCTTGGGGACCGCGCAGCGATTGGTGACATTGATATCCCATTGATCAGCACGCAGATGACGGCGAGCAATTTCCAGCTCAGCGCGGATGTAGGGATCTTTCAATTGATCGTAAGTGTGGCTGGGACAATAAGCTGCCGCATCTTGAGTGCGAATAACTGAAAAACGTCGGCTGCAATTCCAAAACTTCGAACCCACGCCCGGAGAAGACAAATCCGTCTCGTTGATCTGCGACAAAATGTGATTCGGGTTATTGGATGCTCCTCCTGAAACGGCATAGGGAGAGAAAGTTAAGTTGTACGCCTTCCCATAAGCCGTCTTTACCGGATAAGCATCGCTGGCTGCTCGCAATTTATAAATTTCAGTATTGCTCGCCATGTAGGTCAGCGACAAGACCCCGGAGTTCATAAAGATATTACGGAACTCTTCCGCCAGCTCTTCACTGGAGTTAAAGTTAATTCCCGCCTCCAGCACTCTTTGTTCAGGAGAAAACGGGAAGTAGTTCGCAGTAATTCCCTTTTGCGCAAAAGAGTCCATCACCAAAGAATCCGTCAGTGTCCCCACCATCGGCACAACGTCGCTCCACAGGGTGACTGATTTGTTCGTGGTGTAAACATCCGTCAAGCTGTTCTTCACACGCACAGCCATAGACGGAACGGCGCCGTTGTTGACTGGAGAGTCGGCCAGGTATTGCTTGTATTGGTTCTCGGTCAACGTCGGCTCTGGATAAATCGGTTTAAAATTCTGATCTGCATAGGCATAGAATTCATCTCTAATCTTAACTCCACCCGTCGTATACGCGCCGGCTTTAACAGAGAAAAAGGCGTTGCTGGTGCGAAGCTGAGACTCAGCACAAGAGTTATAAGTGATCGTGTCGAAAGTGGCGTCAAATGCAAAAGGAATAGCTTGAACCTTGGCGGCTGTTGACTCGCCGTATTTTGCACTGAGGGCCGCGTCTGATGAACTCGACTCAAGATTGCTATCCAGGTCGGCATCGAAGCCTGCTTTACCGCAGTTTTGAAACGACACAACAAGCAAGAAAGAGGCAGCTATACCGCTGACCGCCCGCCACGTCGTTTTGTTCAAACGTACTTTCATGGAATACTCCCCAAAAACAAGAATATCACAGTACTTTTCGGCAGATTTACAAAAAACCAAAAACCTTCTCATCTTGAAACAGCCAAGGGGCTCCCTGGATCTTTCCATAGCGGACATCGTTAACTCTTGTCTTAGAGTGAAACGTCTGAGATTTATAAGGCATGTTGAAAGTTAAAAAAGCCATCATCCCCGCCGCAGGTCTAGGTACGCGTTTTTTGCCCGCCACAAAGACGGTTCCTAAGGAAATGCTAACTATTGTTGACGCCCCCATCATTCTTTACGTCGTGGAAGAAGCCGTTCAAGCGGGCATTGAGGACATTGTGCTTATCGCAGGCCGCGGTAAACACGCTATCGAAGATTTCTTCGACACCTCCTACGAGCTTGAGGACAAACTTCTTAAAGACGGCAAAGAAAATCTTCTTGAGCGAGTCACTCGCATTCGCGAAAAGGCCAACATCATTAGCATCCGTCAAAAACAAGCTTTGGGGTTGGGTCATGCTGTTCTTTGCGGCTTGCCGATTATTGGGAAGGAGCCTTTTGCGGTTCTTTTAGGAGACGAGATCACCATGGGATTTCATGGCGAACCCAACGTGACCTCTCAACTGGTTCAGTCTTTTGAAGAAACAGGAACCTCAACGATCTCGGTTATGAAGGTGGAAGACAAAGACGTTTCCAAATATGGAATCGCTGAGGTCGAGGAAACATCTCGTGGCTTTTTTAAAGTCACATCCTTGATGGAAAAGCCCAAACCCACAGAAACAAAAAGTCGCTGGGCTCTTCCGGGTCGATATGTCTTTGACAACAGCATCATGGACATTCTTCAGTCTGCCAGACCTACTCTGAACGGAGAAATCCAACTCACAGATAGCATGAAAGTTCTTTGCCAGTCCAAAGGGTTGAATGCCATGACCTTTACTGCAGAAAGGTACGATGCCGGGGACAAGCTGGGATACCTCCAGGCCAATATTGAATTGGCTTTGCAGAATCCGACTCTGGGCTCTGAATTGAAAAACTATATTTTGCAATTAGCGCAACGCCTGAAATAAGGAGCCACCTTGAAAAAGATCCTTTTTTCCCTCATTACAGCACTGGCTTTTACTCCGGCCCTCACGATGGCCTATATTCTTCCGACGCGCACTATTTTGCAAAAAACCTCTGAAAATGCAGGCAGCGGCATTTATGCTATTGAACAAGAAGTGCAGTTTTCTAATGGTGAGGAAACCCTTTCTGTCAAAGAAACTTGGCTTATCGATAGCGATCGGACGATGCGCCTCACGGTCACCGGGGGAAAAGATCTGGCAAATAGCTTCAAGCTTCAGTTTCTTTATAACGGCGGACAAAAGTGGAGCTTGATTAACAACAACAAAAAGAGCGAAAAGGTTCCTGAAGATTTTCTCGAAAAATATCTGAACTTTCGTAATCCCGAAATTTTTGCCAGCACTCTGGCTCAGTTAAAGATGATTCCCGCGTCTGCTTTTCAAAAAAAACCTATTGGAAAAACAGGGGCGGATTTCAAGCATGAGCCCGAACCTTGGGTGCGTTACTCGCGCACTGGCGGTGTCGTTAACTATGCTCTGGGTGTCGCCACCCCTGTCGATCAAGAGCAAAACTCTCCAGGCATCTGGATTGAGCAAGATCAGTTTGTAATTCGCAAACTACGTCTTCCTAGCCAAGTCGAAATGAGCGCCAATAACTACAACCAATTCGCGCGAGGTCTGTTTTATCCTCGGGCCCGCACCATTCGTTGGGGAAATAACAGCGTCACCATTCGTTTGATCAGCGCCTCAGCCCGACCTCAAACAGCTGTTAGTCTTTTCCAGCCGTCTTCTTTAGACAGCAATCTTAAGTGGGACGGCATTAATGCTCTTCCGGCCAAAGATGTTATCACGGAGTTCTACACGAGGTTTCGATGAGTTCTGACCAGCTGTGGAGAGTCGCAGTCGATGCGCCTCTTCCAGAGGCCTTAACCTACAGCTATTCAGGCCCCTTACAGCGCGGTCAGCTTGTGAACGTTCCGCTGGGGCGCCGGAAGGTCAAGGGCCTCGTATTGGGACCAGCGACCACCGTTCCTGATTTTGAAGTCAAAAGCATTGATTCCATTGATGAGGAGTACTCTGCACTTCCCGAGCCCTTTATGAAGTGGCTGGAGTGGTTGGCTCAATATTATATTCATCCCGTGGGGCAAGTGGTCCAATCTGCCTTTCCTCCTTTGCGCAAGACGGACAAACAAAGACAGTCTAAACGACCCCCGGTCATTCCTCAGCTTGAAAGCGACTCCGCTCTTCATTTGACCGACGAACAGCAGACCTGCTTTGAAAGCATCGCTCAATACTCTAGCTTTTCGACTCACCTTGTGTTCGGCGTGACGGGCTCTGGAAAGACAGAGGTTTACCTTCGTCTGCTTGATCAGGTTCTTAAAGAAGGCAAACGAGGACTGGTTCTTGTTCCTGAGATTTCTTTGACTCCGCAACTTATTCAACGTTTTGCGCGTCGTTTTGGAGATAAAATCGCCGCCCTTCACTCGCAATTAACCGATCGGGAAAGAACCAATCAGTGGTGGGATGTTGTTGAAGGAAGAAAGTCGATCCTTATTGGTGCTCGCTCAGCTCTATTTTGTCCGATCCAAGATTTGGGACTTATCATCGTGGACGAAGAGCACGAGCCCAGCTTTAAGCAGGATGAAAAATTAAAGTACAATGGTCGTGACGCCGCCGTGATGATGGGGAAGATGATGAATTGCCCCGTGGTTCTGGGCTCTGCAACGCCCAGTCTGGAATCTTGGCGAAATGCCCAAGAAGGCAAATATCACCTCCACACCCTTCGTCGTCGCGTGGCCAATCGCTCCCTGCCAGAAATCGAGGTCATCGACCTGCGCAAGCAAAAAGCCGACGACGAAGAACAAAAGAAAATCATCGAAAAATATTCCCATCTTCCTTTTTGGTTAAGTCCTGCTCTCTATGAGCGCATGAAGGAGGTTTTAGAGAAGGGTGATCAGGCGGCCTTGTTTCTCAACCGTCGCGGTGTCGCACAGATGGTGGTATGCCCGGCTTGCGGTCATACGCGCGAGTGTCCTAACTGTGATATTTCTCTGACGTTACATGCTCACTCGCACTTGATCTGTCACTATTGCGATTATCACGAAAACTTCAAATCACGCTGCCCAGATTGCAAAGAGGGCGAATTGCAAGCGATCGGACTTGGCACCGAGCTTGTCGAAACAGATCTCACTCGGCTTTTCCCCGACAAAAAAATTGCCCGCGCCGATCGTGATGAAATTCAAAGTCGTGCAGATCTTGAGGATCTGATTGCCAATATGGAAAGTGGTGACATCGATATTTTGGTGGGCACTCAGATGATCGCCAAAGGCTTGGATTTTCCGAAGCTCAAATTGGTAGGATTAGTCCTTGCTGACGTGGGATTTAACCTTCCCGATTTTCGCGCCACCGAAAGAAGCTTTCAGTTGATCACGCAGATGAGTGGTCGCAGCGGTCGTCACGTCAAAGAAGGCGAAAGCCCGGGACTGGTTATTATTCAAACCTATAACGCCGAACACGACAGCATCACCTTTGCGCGCAACCATGACTTCGAAGGATTTGCCCAACACGAACTCAATATTCGGGGGCAACTTAACTACCCTCCGGTTGGACGTTTAGTGAGCTTTCGTATTCAAGGAACTCATCTTGGAAAGGTCGATGAGACGGCCCGACTTTTAGCGAGACGGGCGCAGGCTTTGAAAGCACAGTTTCCTCAATATGAGTCTATTGAGATTTTAGGACCTGCAGAGGCCCCCCTTTCCAAGCTACGAGGTCAATTTCGCTATCACCTCTTGATAAAAACGGCTCAGGCTTCGGCCGCCAATCCCTTTTCAAGACAGTTACTGGGCGACCAAGAGTGGGTGCCTTCTGGAATTAAAATATTAATCGATATTGATCCAATGAGTTTGCTTTAATCGCCACACTTTCCTAAAATGGGAGTTTAAGGAACTCAGAAATGATTCAATGCCCCCGATGCGGAATACAAGTCACTGAGCTTCATCCTGTAGCGCCGGAACTTATTGCAAAACTCCAGGCCGCAGGGGAAGCCAATTTACCACCTCAGGTGTGTGCGGGCTGTATTTCTGATTTACGCCGAACCTTGGCGACAAGCAGTGGTGGAATCCTTATGGCTCAGGAACGAGCCAAAGAACAGCATCGTCTGCAGCTGTGGAAGAGTCGCGTGACACTGATTAAAAAAGCACGCCTCTGCATGACTCAAAAACTTTATTCTGAAGCGGCGGTCTCTTACGAAAAATATCTTAAAATTTTAGATATTGTTTTTGAGATCAAAAAAGGCGAACGCCTCAAGCCCGAAGCTTTTAAAGACAGTGCGCGCACCACAGAGTTGACCGTTGTCGCCTCCGTGTACTGGGATCTCATGCGCATCTATGATACCCACGAAAAGTATTCAGATCGCATGATGAATGCAGCAAAACAGTTGGCTGTGTTTATACAATATACTCCCATTTATCCCGACATCGTTCGCAAGGCCGAATCTTTTCAAAAAACGGCCCGCCACCCTCACATCGTTAAGCAGTTTTTAAAACTCTCCGACAAAGAGCGACCCCGCTGTTTTATTGCGACGGCTGCCTTTGAAGACCCTCAGTCTTCAGAGGTTTTCACCTTGCGTGAGTTTCGCGATTTTACCCTGCGCAATTCACGCTGGGGGCGCAAGTTCATTGCTTTCTACTATAAAACCTCACCTTCCATCGCATGCCTACTCGATAAGCAAGCATGGCTCAAGCCCGCCGCCAGAGCCTTTCTCCGCCTTTTGATTAAATGCGTTAGCTAAGTTTTCGTCTCTTTGAGGCTTGCAAAGTTTGTCCCTTTTGAGGGAAGGTATTTGCATGGCTCATATCTATGATTATGCAATTATTGGAAGCGGTTTAACTGGTCTTAGCATCGCAGCGGCACTTAGCCGCGAAACAAAAAACATCGCCCTTATCGAAGCGGCCGATGTTCCCTGTGGAGTGAACAAGAAAGTCAACTTCCCCACCGGCCCAATAAACAACGGAATTCGTTTTGTTCCTGATTCCGTTCTTTCAGAAAAAGCCCTGCGTTTCCTTGGGAATGTTTTGAACACCCAAGTTATTGCTGATGCTTCGGAAGAGGCTCCCATCACTTACGAATCTGGTGGTTTTAAAACCTTCTTGGGTTTCGGCGACAACCCACCTCCTTTCTACGAAGAGCTTGCATATTTCACCAACAGCAAACGTTTGGATCTGACTCTTCAACCTTATGAGTGGACACAGTTGCTTTTTGAAAAATTCCAGGGCGACTTTATGCCGCGCTCTTATGTGACCAAGTTTCATCAAGAGGGTGAGCGGGTCACACACGTGACAATCAATGGCTCTAAAACTTTGCAGGCCCATAATTTTATTTTTGCGGGCACCGTGAAAGATCTTGCGCTTTTGCTTCCGGAAGAGGCCCTCTCCGTGCGTGCACGCTCTAAGCTTTCTAAAAATACGTACTGGACGGCACTCTGCCTTGATCTTTGCCACAGCAAAGCGGTGACGGAGTCAACTGCCATGCACGTTCTCAACGGGACAACTCAAGACGAAATTGGTCCTTGTGCTGGCCGTTTCTTACCTGCGGTCGAAGTGGACGGCCAAATGCTTCAGGCGTCTCAATGGATGACTTTCATTGAACAAGAGGTCACTGAAGATAGTGAGGTTGTGGGATTGGCGCTGAAGAAAATCAAACGTCAAATCAAACGCGCCTACCCTGAAGCTTTGGACGGATTGAAGCTGGAAAGAATCTTCGTGGCACCAATTATTTCTGGAAATGGAGATCTTAAACTCAGCGCGAACATGACGATTCCCGATCTAGAGAATCTTTGGATTGCTTCCTCGACAATCAACGAACAGAAAAATCTTGTAGGAGCTCTTTTGCAGGCCGAGACGATCACGGCCTCCCTGGGCTTCCGCATTGAGGCAGACGAATCCTCTTCCGTTATGAAAGAAGAATCTCCTGCTGAAATGTCTTTATAATCAAGCCTCCTCTAAAGGAAGGGAGAAGGAAAATGTTGTTCCTTCTCCCAATTTGCTTTCCACCGAAATTTCTCCGCCCATTAGCTCTACAAGATTTTTAGATATCATCAACCCTAACCCCGAGCCCCCATACATTCGCGAAATCGACGGGTCCTCTTGATAAAAACTGCGGAATAGTTTTTTGATATTATCGCAGTCAATACCCTTACCTGTATCCGAGACAGTCCAGCGATAAAGCCCCTCCGCCCCGTCTTTCTTTACCTCGATACGAATCTTCCCTCTATCAGTGAATTTCACCGCGTTCCCCACCAGATTCATCAGGATCTGACGAAGCCGGTGGGAGTCTCCCCAAGTATAGGTGGATATTTTTTCATCTAACTTGAGCTCAAGATCCACATTCTTATCTTGGCATTTAACAGAAAACATCTTGTGAATATCTTCGTGGAGTTCTTTGATATCAAAACGATGTCGATCTATTTGTAAAAGACCGTTTTCAATTTTTGAAATATCAAGAATATCGTTAATAAGGCGCAAAAGAGTTTCAGAGCAACGATAAATGGTGCCAACATAATCCTTCTGCTCCTCGTCCAGAGGGGTATCACGTAAAATATCGGAGAACCCGATGATACTACTCAAAGGTGTGCGAATCTCGTGGCTCATGTTACTTAGAAAGCTCGACTTCAGGGATGAAAAGCGCAAGGCCTCCTCACGAGCTCGCATCAATTGAAATTTCGAATGCGCCATTTGCCACAGTTCTTCACGAATGCGATGAATCCCCAAGATCAGGATCAACACTTCGATCACCACCCATCCCGCAAGCTCCAACCACCACCACTCCATCTTCAGGTTTTGTCCATAGATGGACAAAGGCAACAGAAGACCTCTAACCAGGCGATCCATGATGATCACCACGGAGGCCACCCACAAAGTGGAAATATCTTTATAAAAAGCCAAGGCGGCTAAAGAAATAAAGATATGGAAATGGGTTTCGGTCCGTCCCCCCGTCAAAAAAATGAGGAGGATTGAAAAGCACATTTGCGCCACAGCGACGACAAACCGAGTGATTCTTTGCCCCGGGAAAATCCAGGTACAATAGATAGGAGGAAGCGCAAAGAGGGCCCCAAACACCAGCCCCGCCAAGGCGTTTTCTAAACCGCCACCGTACTGCCCGACCCAGGTAGAGGGGGAATAAAGAGCCCCCAGAAGAACACAGGCAACCCACTGAATTAACATCAGAATTGCGAATGCTCGATCGACTCGAACGCAGATCTCATAAGTCTGCATCTGAAAAATTCTTTCGACCTCCGAAATGTTTCTGCCGTCTTCTAGATGTCTCATGTCCCAACTCGTCTACGTTCTGTTTTTCTGGGATAACCTCTAAATTATAGCATCTCCATCTCGCCGCGTCTAAACAAAATTTAATGTTCATTTTGAGATGCAATGTTCATGTCTCAGTGTTGGACCTCCCGAAAGACTGCTTGCGCTCCATGGCACCCTGTGATATCCCCAAACTCCAACAATAACACACTCTCAGGCATTAACTGGTCCCCCAAGTACTGAAAAAGGGGGTCTTCCGGCGATAAAAAGAAGCTGGCTCTGCCTAAGAGGAGGATTAACCAGAAAGGAAGTACTGCCATGGCACAAGTGACCATGAAAGAAATGTTAGACGCTGGCGTCCACTTCGGACATCAAACACAGCGTTGGAACCCAAAAATGAAACCTTATGTTTACACAGCTCGCGGAGGCATTCATATCATTGACCTTCAAAAGACTGTTGTACGCGCTAACAAAGCCGCTGATTTCGTAAAAGACGTCGCAGCTAACGGTGGTCGTTTGATCTTCGTTGGAACAAAAAAACAAGCGATCGAACCTATCCAAGAAGCAGCAGCAAAATGTGGCCAATACTACGTAACAAAGCGTTGGTTGGGTGGCATGATGACGAACTTCGAAACGATCAAATCTTCTATCGATCGTCTTCGCAAAATCGACACCATGAAAGAAAAAGGCGAATTCAATTACCTTACTAAGAAAGAGCGCGCGAAGCTTGAAAAAGAATACCTTCGTTTGACTGATTTCCTTAGCGGTATCCGTGAAATGAAAGAAATGCCTTCTGCAATGTTCGTTGTGGATCTTCCAAAAGAACACATCGCGGTTGCCGAAGCTAAGCGCCTTGGTATCCCTGTCGTTGCTATTGCTGATACAAACTCAGACCCTGAGTCTGTTGAGCACGCAATTCCTGGAAACGACGATGCGATCCGCTCTATCAAGTTGTTCGCAAATCTTATCGCTGATGCATACCTTGAAGGTGCAAAAGAGTGGGAAGGTAAACTTCGCACTATGACTGATAAGCAATCTGACGTTGCTAAAGAAGCTAAGGCTGAAGGCAAAGAAGAGGCTCCTAAAAAACGTGGCGGTCCAAGAGCTGGCGCGAAAGAGGCTCCTAAGAAAGCCGCTGGTCCTACAGTTGTTAAAGCAACGAAGGCTCGTAAACTTGTTGCTGCTGGTACAGCAGAAGAAGTTGAGATCCAGGCTGAGCTTGAGCAAGGCCAAAACGACGAGTCTGCAGAGTAATCTTCAGGCGTCACGAAGAAGGGTGGCCTAGCCACCCTTTCTTTTGTATCCCTCTTTGAATTTTGATCTTTTTATTTTCAAACAACTCTGGTCCGGCCAGAGTGTAAGCAAGTTGAAGGAGTCTTCCTTATGTCTATTTCCGCTACTCTTGTAAAAGAACTCAGAGAAAAAACCAGTGCAGGTATGATGGATTGCAAAAAAGCGCTTGAAGCGACTGCTGGCGACTTTAACGCCGCTGTTGAATGGTTGCGCGTAAAAGGTTTGTCTTCTGCTGCCAAAAAAGCTGACCGTATCGCTGCTGAAGGTACTGTTTTCGCACAGGTTGTTGGGAACACAGGTGTTGTTCTTGAGATCAACTCTGAAACTGACTTCGTTGCTCGTAACGAAGGTTTTAAAAATCTTGTTACTGACGTTGCTCAGCACGTTTTGAACGCTGTTAACGCTGTCGGCGATATCCTTGAGCAAGCTTTCCACAAAAATCCAACTATGAAGGTTGGCGATATGTTGAAAGAAGCTATTGCGACTATCGGTGAAAACATCGTTATCCGTCGTTTTGAGAAGTACACTGCTTCTGCAAACTCCATCGTGCACACTTATATCCATGGTGAAGGCAAAATTGGCGTGATGATCGAAGTTGCCGCTTCTAAACCAGAAGCTGCAAGCAATCCTGAGCTTAAGACTTTTGCTCAAGACGTTGCTCTTCATATCGCAGCCATGAATCCAATGGCGATTTCTTCTGAACAAATCCCTGCAGATGTTGTTGCTAAAGAAAAAGAGATTTTGACTGCTAAAAATCTTGAGTCTGGCAAAAAGCCTGAAATGATTGAAAAGATCGTTGAAGGTCAAATCCGCAAGTTCTTGGCTGAAAACTGCCTCGTTGACCAAGCTTTCGTAAAAAATCCTGATATGAAAGTCAGCGATTTGGCGAAAGAAGTTGGCAAAAAGATCGGTGCTGACGTTTCCATCAAGCGTTTCGTTCGTTTCGAACTTGGCGCGGGGATCGAAAAGAAATCCAACGATTTTGCAGCTGAAGTTGCAGCTCAAATGAAAGGACACTAGTTTGAAAGAGCCTGTCTATAAACGTATTTTGCTAAAACTAAGTGGTGAAGCTCTTGCTGGAAAGCAAGGGACTGGAATCAATACGGCGGTCATCAAACAAATCGCCGTGGATGTGGCAGAGGCATATAAGGCAGGCGTTCAGATTGGTCTGGTTATCGGTGGCGGCAATATCTATCGTGGAGTTGCCGCTTCTGCAGAGGGTATGGATCGCGCAAGTGCTGACTACATGGGAATGCTTGCAACTTGTATCAATGCCCTGGCTCTTCAAGATGCTCTGGAAAAAGAAGGCGTTCCAACGCGAGTTCAAACAGCCATTGAAATGGCCGAAATCGCAGAACCCTACATTCGTCGCAGAGCGATTCGTCACTTAGAAAAAGGTCGTCTGGTGATTTTTGGCGCAGGAACCGGAAATCCTTTCTTTACTACCGACACCGCCGCCTCCCTTCGTGCTATGGAGATCAACGCTCAAGTGATCATGAAAGCCACCAAGGTTGACGGAATTTACGATAAAGATCCTGCAAAATATCCAGATGCAAAAAAATTCGAAAAGATCAGCTACATTGACGTTCTCAACCGCGGACTTCAGGTGATGGACTCAACAGCGATCAGCATGTGTATGGATAATAAACTTCCTATTATTACTTTTGATCTCACTCAGCCCGGCAATATTTTGAAGGCCGTTCAGGGTGAAAACATCGGGACTCTGGTTCAATAATTTGCGAATTCGCAAAACGGAACCTTAAAAGGAGACAACTATGGCAATCGCAGATGTAAAAAAGAATGCTCAGACTAAAATGGAAAAGTCTTTGGCGGCCCTCGGTGAAGAACTAAAGAAGATTCGCACCGGTCGCGCTCAAGTTTCTATGTTGGACAATATCCGTGTAAATTACTACGGAACTCCATCTCCACTTTCTCAAGTCGCTTCTATCTCTACTCCTGATGCGAAATCTTTCTTGATTGCTCCTTGGGAAGTTTCCATTCTTAAAGATATCGAACAAGCGATTATCAAATCAGAACTAGGAATGGCGCCGATGAATGATGGAAAAGTCATTCGCTTGAAAGTTCCTGACCTCACAGAAGAGCGCCGTAAAGATCTTGCGAAACAAGTTAAAAAGATCGCCGAAGAAGCTCGCGTGGCTGTACGTATGGCTCGTCGTGACGCCAATGACGAAGTTAAAAAGCTTCAAAAAGACAAAGCCATCAGCGAAGACGAAGGCAAAAAGGCTGAAGCTGATATTCAGAAGGCTACTGACGATTTTATCAAGAAAGTCGATCAGGTCGCTGAAGAAAAAGAAAAATCGATTTTGACTATCTAGTTGTACAGGGACGATGACTCTACCAAAGCATATTGCAATCATTATGGATGGTAACGGTCGTTGGGCGCAGCTCAAGCGTCGTCCTCGTACTTTTGGGCACATCAAAGGAACACGCGTCGCGAAGAAGATCATCACAGACTGTTCGCGACGTGGAATCAAAAATCTGACTCTTTACGCATTCAGCACCGAAAACTGGTTCCGCCCTCAAGCCGAAGTCAGTCTTCTTATGAAGATTCTTCGCCGCTATTTGAGACGTGAAACAGAAAATCTTGTAAAAGAAAATATCCGCTTTTCAGTGATCGGCGACATGTCTCGCATCCCTTCTGACGTCGCGGAATCAATCGGAAAATCGATCGAAGCTACAGCTCAGTGCACAGGCCTTAATTTGGTCTTTGCTTTGAGCTATGGTTCTCGGCAAGAAATCACCGAGGCCGTGCGCACCATCGCCGCACGCGTTGCAAAAGGAGAACTTTCTCCTGAAGAGATTGATGAATCCGTTATCAATGCCTCTTTAAGCACTTTTCCGACGCCCGATCCGGATCTCATCATCCGTACCAGCGGAGAACAACGACTCTCTAATTTTCTACTGTGGCAAGCCGCTTACTCTGAGTTCTATTTCACAGATGTGTTGTGGCCAAACTTCACTGAGTCTCATCTTGAAGAAGCTCTCAAAGCTTTCTCCGTGAGACAGCGCCGTTTCGGCAAGGTCTCAGCAAATGACAACATGGAAAAGCTTTCTAACTAGAGCCACCTCCGCCTTGGTGGCATTAGCTCTTATCATTGGACTTTACATGGCCTGGGCCGCGAATGGCCTTAAAGTCGCCATCGTCTTTGCCGTTGTTGTCGGAACTTGGGAACTCAAGGCCCTTCTTTTTCATGGTGAAAAATCAGGCGCTCTCAAGGCCATCTTTTATGCTCTTAGCCTTTTGGTTTTTGCAGCGACCGTCTCCTCTTTGAGTCTGGGTTCCCTGGTCTATGCCATGGCTTTGATTGTCATGATCATTTCTGTCCTTTTATATTCCCATAAGGATGGACACCTTGACCGCATGATGACTTTTCAAACCAAGGCCGCTTTGGGTTTCTTTTACATGGGCCTTCTCCCCGCCTTTGCCTTTCGAATTCTTGAACAGGCTCATGGCATTTCCTGGTTTATCTTTTTGCTGGCAGCTGTTTTTGCCAGCGACACCTTGGCCTATGTTTTTGGGGTGCTGCTTGGAAAACACAAAGTCATGCCCTCCGTCTCTCCAAAAAAAACTTGGGAAGGCTCTTTGGGGGGAATCCTAGGGTCTCTCGCCGCAGGCCTGGTGTGCTGGCTTTTTCTATTTCCAGAAAGTTCGTTACTGCCTCTTTTGATCTTAGCTGCTCTTTCAGGTTTTATGGGTCAGTTCGGAGACTTTTTCGAATCTCTTTTAAAACGCGTCGCCGATGTCAAAGATTCCGGAAAGATCATGCCTGGACACGGCGGTATTTTGGATCGCATTGACGGCGTCCTATTCGCAAGTCCTGTTATCCTTTCAGGAATTCTGATTTTGTCTCATCTTTTGTCATAAGCAAAAAGTCGAGCCAATTTGCACAAACACCTTAATTTTCTAGCTCCTCTGGGGGGAGCCCTTTAGAATATTTTAATGGATATTTTTTCTTACTTACATCAAGGTCTATCGGCAATTATCCCTTTTGTAGTTTTGCTCGGAATTCTTATTTTCGTGCATGAACTGGGACACTTCTTAGTCGCCCGTTGGTGTGGCGTTCGGGTTGAAGTGTTTAGCCTTGGCTTTGGCAAAAAGATTTTTAAATTTAAAAAAGGGGACACCACATACGCCCTTTCCCTGATTCCTCTTGGCGGTTACGTCAAGATGTTCGGCGAACAAAATGGTGATGGGATTTCCGAAGAGGATAGAAAATTCTCGTTCACTCACAAGAACGTGTGGCAACGCATTGCCATCGTACTTGCGGGCCCCATCATGAACTTTCTTTTTGCGATTGTTGTCTTCTTCGCCGTGGCACTCATCGGTGAAGATGCAAAGACACCCGTTGCTGGTGACGTTCCTGCAGCCTCCCCTGCTTATGTCGCCGGATTCCGTTCGGGTGATAAAATCATTTCCATCAATCAAAAAACCATCACAACTTGGGAAGATATTCAGCGCTCGCTGAGTTTGAAAGAAAGTCACGATTTACGCCTAGACATTGTGGTCCAGCGTGAAGGCGACAGTCAGACAGCAAGCATTTCAATGACAGCGAAGGCGGAGCCCAATCCTAATGTTCTAAGCAGCTATGAGTTTGTCGCCAATGTAGAGGGCTTAAGCCCCTATTCTGCGGGAACAACTGTTGGTGTTCTAGAGAACTCTCCCCTTCAAGCACTGGGTCTTCAAACGGGTGATATGATCACCGCCGTCAATGGCCAAAAAGTTTCTTACTGGAGACAACTCGAGCCTCTGTTGGCCAAACTGAATGCCAAAGAAACTCTCACGATCGATGTTATGGGTCTTCGCGAGGGTGATAAGGTTGAAAAGCCGATCACCGTCACCTTAGCTCCACTGGAATCAATGAAGTTTTATTCTTTACAGTCCTTGGGGCTTGAAAGCTCTGAACTTTATTTAAGTAAAGTGATCGAAAACTCTCCGGCCCAAGCCGCAGGCCTTCATGCCATGGATCGCCTGCTCTCTATCAACAATGTAACTTTGCAAAAATGGGAAGATGTCATCAACAACATCAAATCGTTTGATGGCAAGAACCCCGTGGACATCACCGTTCGCCGCGAAGGGAAGCTCGTCAATCTAAAGATCACTCCAAAAATGACAACCCAGATGACTCCGGCCGGAGTTGAAGAAAAGCGTTATACGATCGGAATTGCTCCCATTGCCAACATCGCGACTCCAGAGTTGATGCTTCTGCGGACATCAAACATCGGAGCCGCTTTAATTCGCGGCACCCAAAAAACATGGGACGTCTCTGTCATGACCGTGATGAGTTTTGTCCGTCTTTTCCAAGCCAAGATTTCGCCAAAAAATATCGGCGGCGTGATCTCCATCGGACAAGCCGCCAGCGAAACATTCAAAATCGGCATCTCTCAGTTTTTACAGATGATGGCTATCATCTCCGTGAATCTTTTTGTTCTAAATCTTCTGCCTATTCCGGTTTTAGATGGCGGACATCTGGTGTTCTATGTGATCGAGTTGATCAAAGGGGCCCCTCTCAGCATGAAAAAGATGGAGGTCGCTCAACAAGTCGGTCTTGCGATTCTGATGAGTCTCATGATTTTTGCCTTGTTCAATGACTTCACTCGTTTATTAGGCCTATGAAAGTCTTAGCGATGGAGACCAGCACTCTTGTTGGGGGAGTCGCTGTTATTATTGATGGAAAAGTGGTCGCAGAGGAATCTTCTTTGCGGCAAAAATCCCATAGCGAAAATATCAGTCCCTTTATTGAACACTGCCTTCAAAAAGCCCAGTTACGATTGGAAGACATCGAACTCTTTGCCGTAGGCCAAGGTCCAGGAAGCTTCACAGGGATTCGGGTCGCTGCCAATGCGGGGAAGACTTTTTCTTATGCCTTCAGCAAACCCCTGGTCACTATTGATTCCCTGGTACTTCTCGCTCAACAAGCGCGCCCGTCAAAAATGCCGGTCCTCTCTATTATTAATGCTTACAAGAACATGGTTTACCTTGGGCTTTTTGATGTTTCTGGTGAAGAGCCGATTTATCTCAAAGGTCCAGAAGCTATTCCCGTCAAAGACCTCAAACACCATATTACACAGAACTGTGTCGTGGTCGGTGATGGCTGGGAGGCTTATCATGAGTACTTCCCCGAGGAGCTTTTTCAAAAGCTGCATCGCGACCCACAGCTTCCCGATCATCCTCTCGCCTCCACATTAGGAGTCATGGCCGACGCCCGTGGAAAAAGGGGTCACACCTTAGACTGGAAATCCTTTATTCCCCTTTATATTCGCGCCTCAGAAGCCGAAGAGACAAAAAAAGGAATTTTAATCTCTCCGCTCAAATAGAGGATGCATCCATGGAAAAAGACCTTCAGAAGGCGTACCTTGAATCTCTCGATTTTAAAACTTCCTCCGCAGGTAAAAATGCAGACACCAAATTATGGGTTGTTGCTTCTGGAAAAGGTGGCGTTGGCAAAACTTTTGTTTCCTCAAGTCTTGGCATAACACTTTCAAAGCTGGGACACTCTGTCGTAATTATCGATCTCGATCTGAGTGGTGCAAACATCCACACCTCATTGGGCCTGGCTCCTTCTCACTTGAATGTTCGACATTTCTTTGAAGGCGTTAAAGGTCTTCAAGAACTTGTGATTCCAACTCCTCATCCGCGTTTATCGTATGTTCAAGGATTCTGGGACTCTTGGACTCCGACTGATTTTTCTTACAGCCAAATTCAAAATCTTATTCCTGAGATGAAAAAACTTCGCGCTGACTATGTCATTGTCGATCTAGGGGCCGGAGCTTTAGAGGCTCATCTTGATCTCTTCAAAGCTGCCGACGAAAAGTTTTTGATCACCACTCCAGAGCCGACAAGCATTGAAAAAACCTATCGCTTTATCGAAGCGTATATGTGCCACTCCTTGCGCGAAAATTCGACGCCAGATGCCTACGGCAATATGATTTCGACTCTTCGCAATCATCGCCAACGCACATTGGAAAAGCCTTTTTCTTTCCGCTCTTACCTCAAAGAACAAACAGGCATCAATTATGATTTCTTTGAGGCACTCTCTTCAGCTCCCGTTCGATTGATTGTGAATTCTGCTCGCAGCCAATCAAACTATGATTTGGGACACTCTATGAAGAGTGTTTGTAACAAGTACTACGACTTAGGTATTGATTACCTCAGCTCTATCGACTTCGACAATGCGGTGTGGCAGTCGGTTCGTGTTCGTGAGCATGTTTTGCTTTCACAACCGTTCACTCCACTTGCAGGACAATTTTTGACTACCTGCAAACAACTTATTGATCCTGAGGAGCTTCGCGCCGTAGTATAGTAGCTACGATGCAAGCTACGTCTCGGTACAACTATTACGAAATTCTGGAACTCACCGCAAACGCTCCTCAACATGAGGTGACTGCGGCCTACGAGCGTGCCCGATCCACTTACTCGGGCGAAAACCCTGCCATCTATACAATTTTCTCTGAACAGGAAGCTCGTGAACTTTTGGTTCTCATCGAAGAAGCCTATCAAGTTCTTGGCAATAAGATTCTAAGAAACATCTATGACCAACGCCTTCTAAGTGGCAACGCCTCACTGAACGACCTTACCTATTCGTCAATCGTGGAAGCCAGTAAACAAGTGTTTCCTGAACAACGGGCCGAAAAGACAATCACCTCTTATAAGAAAAATGACTCCTTCGAAAAAGAAATTGCTGCCCAGGACAACTGGGACGGCTCTTTCCTTAAGAAAGTTCGTGAATACAAACAACTGACTTCTCAAAAAATCAGTGAAATCACTAAAATCAATTCGTACTACGTCACAGCCATCGAAAATATGGATCCGGAAAATCTCCCGGCAGTTGTTTTCGTTCGTGGCTACGTCGTACAAATCGCAAAAGCTCTAGGTCTTGACGACAAAAAGGTCGCTGATTCCTATATGAAAAATTTCAAAAGCGGTCTTGGAAAATAGCACAGCTCCTTCAAAAATAAAAATATCGGCAACCAGCGAGATGCATGGGCTTCGTCTGGATAAAGCCATCGCCTTGATTGCAGAAATCGGCACACGCTCCAGAGCAAGTCACTTGATTGAATCAAACTCTGTCTTACTCAATGGAAAGTCCGCGAAGCCCTCTGTTCTGGTAAAAGAGCACGATCTGATTGAGGTGACTTTGCCAGCACCCGTGCCCACAGATCTTCAGCCTTATGACTACAAGCTGGATGTCCTCTTTGAAGATGAGGATCTCATTGTTATCAACAAACCTTCGGGTTTGGTGGTTCATCCCGCAGCAGGACACACCCAAGACACCCTGGTCAATGCTCTGCTTGCGCACACCGATGATCTTTCAATGAAGTTCGGCGAGGAGCGCCCCGGGATTGTGCACCGCTTAGACAAAGAGACAAGCGGAGTCCTGGTCGTTGCAAAAAACGATAAATCCCACGAGGCCTTAACATCCCAGTTCAAAGAGCGATCAACTCACAGAATCTATTACGCTGTTTGCCTGGGAACCGCAAAAAATCTTCGAGGAGACATCACGAGCTTTTTGGCAAGACATCCGACGGACCGAAAACGCTACGCCTCTGTTTTGGGAGCCGACAGAAAGCCTCTTCAGGATAAAGAAAACCCTCCGTCTATTGGCAAGTGGGCCCTCACTCATTACGAAGTTTTAAGTCGTAAAAGTGGACTCAGTTATCTTAAGTTAAAACTTGAAACAGGTCGCACTCACCAGATCCGCGTCCACCTTTCTGAAAGTGGGTTGCCTATTGCTGGGGATCTTCTTTATGGGGCCGATAAAAAAATAAAGACGGTCGAAGCGCGAAGCACTCAGGACGAGATTCGTGCTCTGTCTCGCTTTCTTCTTCATGCGGCAGAACTAGCGTTTACCCATCCTCGAACCCAAGAACGAATGTCCTTTGAAAAAGATTGGCCCGAAGACATTCAAGTCCTTTTAAAAAAATGGGGACTCCGATGAACTTAGAACAAACCGATTATGGCTATGAACTCAGAACACCTTCTTTGACCATTTTTATGGGAGGAACTCAAGCACAGCTTCCGCAGCTTGTTCCTGTCTATCCCGATTATTCTTTGGTGAGACTCAAACAAATCCACAGTGACGCCGTTGTTGAAACCAAAGATGCGTCTTTAGATTATCAAGTGATCGCTGATGCGCACTACACTCGGGAAAAGAATATCGCTTTGTGCGTGATCACCGCGGACTGCGTCCCCGTCTTCTTCTACGATCACCAAACCGGTCTTGTCGCAGGAGTTCACGCGGGGTGGAGAGGGGTTGCCGCAAAAATCCTGGGTAAAACGATTCAGAAGCTCACGGAACAGGGCGCCTCTCCAGGGAATCTTAATGTCATTATTGGCCCTCACATTCAAAAACCAAGTTTCGAAGTGGGAAATGACGTGCGCGATCTGATCCTATCAAGTCTGGGTCCCTTAAGTCCGTCAGAGCGCGCATTCTACTATGATACAGTCACTGAAACAAAAGCCCTCGTCGATCTCAATCAAGTAGTAAGAACCCAGCTACAACAAGAGGGGATCAATTTTGAAAACCTTTTTGACCTTCATATCGACACAGTAACAAGTCCTCAGTTTCACTCCTATCGTCGTGATAAAGAAAAATCAGGTCGACAAATTAGCTTTATCTGTCGCACTTCATGATCCTCCCTCAAAGCTTTTATTTGGATGACACCGTCACTGTGGCCAAGTCTTTACTGGGCAAGGTTCTTCATATAAAAACTGGCAACAAAGAAAGACGAGCCCGCATCGTCGAAGTGGAGGCGTATCTTGGAGTCACAGATCCGGCTTGCCACACTTTTGAGAATCGAAGAACAAGCCGAACCCAGTCTATGTATTTGCAAGGCGGACACAGCTATGTGTATTTGATCTATGGCATGTACCACTGTCTCAATTTCGTAACTAGAACAGAAGCGCATCCAGAAGCAGTTCTTATTCGCGCTGTTCAGCCTATTGACGTCGAGCCACATCTTAAGAAAAAAGATATTAAAACAAATGGCCCCGGAAAACTTTGTCGACATTATGAGATCACTCGAGATCACGATGGACTTCGTCTTTGGAAAAAGAGTTCCGCTCTTTACGTCAGTGATGATGGATTTAAGGTTTCAACAAAGCAGATAATTTCTTGTCCGCGCATTGGTGTGGACTACGCAGGCGAAGCCGCTCAATGGCCTCTGCGCTTTTATCTAAAAGACAATGTGTTTGTTTCTCGAGTTTAAACAAGCTCGGGCTAATTTTAGATCTGAGATAATAAGAAATTTTGGGAAGTAAAAAATGGTGGCTTGAGACGGAATTGAACCGCCGACACAAGGATTTTCAGTCCTCTGCTCTACCAACTGAGCTACCAAGCCACTGGAATTCAAAGAGACCAAATGTTTATCTTTTGGCCCCTTTGATGTCAACAATTAGGCTTTATCAAAGGCAGATTTTAAATCCGCCAAAAGATCATTGAGGTCTTCAACCCCCACAGAGAGACGAATGAGGGAGTCATCAATCCCCAAAACCTTGCGGGTCTCTGCTGGAACGGAGGCGTGCGTCATAATCGCAGGGTGCTCAATCAGGCTCTCAACCCCTCCCAAGCTCTCAGCAAGGGCAAAAACATTCACATTTTCCAAAAATTTACGGGCCGAATCCATTCCACCCTTGATGTAGAACGTGATCATGCCCCCAAAACCATGCATCTGCTCTTTCGCCAGGGCGTGCTGAGGATGGCTTTCAAGGCCTGGATAGATAACTTTTTCAACTTTTGGATGGGCCTCCAGGAATTTCGCGATCGCCATCGCGTTTTCTTGATGGGCCTTCATACGAAGAGGCAGTGTTTTTAAACTTCTTAGGCACATGAACGAATCAAAAGGCCCCTGAATTGCCCCCATGCCGTTGCTCAAAAAGGCCATTTTTTCTGCAATATCATCTCGAGATGTCACCGCAACGCCGCCCACCACATCGCTATGGCCGCCAATATATTTTGTCGCTGAGTGAACCACAATATCCACACCCAGCTCTAAAGGTCTTTGGAAGTAGGGGCTCATGAACGTGTTATCCACAGCCACGATAATGCCCTTGGCTTTTGCCAATGCGGAAATCTTTTTAATGTCGACCAACTTCAGGGTTGGATTGGTCGGCGTTTCAAGCCAAACCATTTTTGTATTGGGCTTAATGGCCTTTTCAAAATTTTCAACCTTGGTCAAATCCACAAAAGAAAAATCGATACCATCATGCTTAAGAATCTTATCAAAAAGGCGGAAAGTCCCACCGTACATGTCGTCCATTGCGATCACATGGTCTCCACCCTTAAGAAGATGAAGGATCGTCGTTGTTGCCGCACATCCCGAGGCAAAAGCGAAACCGTATTTGCCACTTTCGAGGCTCGCCATACAGTTTTCATAAGCACGACGAGTGGGGTTGTGGGTGCGAGAGTATTCCCACCCCTTATGCACACCGGGTGATTCTTGTACGTAGGTCGAGGTCAAATACACCGGAGTCATGATGGCTCCTGTTGTTGGATCAGGAGATTGACCCGCATGAATTGCTCGCGTTGAAAATCCTAAGTTCGCTGTCACTTTTTTCATATCACACCTATTATTTTTTCAGATTATTAAGAGCTTCTTCCGCCGAGATCACACGATTGAAGGCGTTTTTCGCATCATCAGATTTCAAAAGACCATTTTCAATCATCCACTGATCATTAAAGGCCTTGCTCAAATACTGACGACCACTATCTGGGAAAATCACAACAATGTTCGATGGCTTTTCAAGCTGTTCAGACGCTTTTATGGCGCCGATCAGAGCTGTCGCACTTGACGGCCCTACAAGAAGCCCCTCTTCTGCAACCAGACGACGGGTCATTGCAAAGGCCTCGGGGTCTCCCACGCGCACAAATCCATCATAAATGTCCAAATGCACATTCCCTGGAAGCATGTCCTCGCCGATCCCCTCCACTTTATATGATCCTGGGGGGTCTACAATTTTCTTGTGATAATAAAGATCGTAAAGAATGCTGCCGATGGGGTCCGCACAAAACACTTTGACCTGAGGGTTTTGTTCCTTCAGGTACTTCGCACAACCGGAAAGGGTTCCGCCCGTTCCAGCTCCGCCCACCAACATATCGATCTTTCCATCCATCTGCTTCCAAATTTCTGGACCGGTGGTTTGATAGTGGCGTTGTGGATTGTCGGGATTGAAGAATTGATTCGCCAGGAAGCCACCGGGAACCTCCGCTGCGATTCGTTTTGCGACAGAGTAGTGACTCATGGGATCTTCCGGATCAACCATAGGCGTGATGACAACCTGTGCGCCATACGCACGCAAGATCGCGCGTTTTTCGTCACTCATTTTTTGCGGCATTACGAAGATGCACTTATATCCTTTGACCGCAGCCACCAAAGCCAAGCCCACACCAGTATTTCCTGAGGTCGCCTCGACAATGATTCCTCCCGGCTTCAACTCGCCCCTTTTCTCAGCCTCTTCAATCATCGCAACGGCCACGCGATCTTTAATGCTGCCGCCAGGATTGAAGTACTCCACTTTGGCAAAAAATTTATGTTTTGAGCCTTTTGTGACGTTATGAAGAGCTACCATGGGCGTATTGCCAATGGTCTCCAGGATGGAATTATAGATTTGTGACATGATTAACTATCTTTCTAAGTCTTTTCTTCTGCTGGAACGAAGATAAACTGAATTCATCGACTGCAAAACTGTATTCATTTGAGTCAGTGGGTCCACAGAATAGGCCATCCCCAGCTCTTCCGTCAGTTGCTTGACTAGCTGGCGACGAGGTTGGTCTTTCATCAACTCATCTACCAGTTTTTCAAGAGCGACTTGCTTTTTATCAAGCTGTGCCATGGTATATCCTCCAACAGGGCCACTCTATCACCCCCCTCCCAAAGAGTGAAAAAAATTTTGCAGAAGAGGTCCAAAAAGGAGCAGTAAAAAGGCGGGAAACTGAAATAATAAGAGGGGAATAAGCATTATAAACGGCAACTGCGCTATTTTATTTGTTAATTCCTCGTTACAAGCCTCTACCAATTCTTCCTCCAAACGCACAAGAACGGTATGAATGGACTCGCCGCGAAGCCCCCGTTCCAAAACTTGCAATAAAGTACGACGATGGGGTGAGGAAAGCTTTTGGACGGCTTCTCGTGGATCTTGCCCCTGCTGCAAAAGCCCCAGCCAGAGCGTCACGACGGTGACGAATTCGCCCCGTTCCTTTTTGATATAGATTAAAACTCCTTGTTTGACCGATTGTCCCTTCTCAATAGCGCGTTTGACGCAAAGAAGAAGCGCGAGCGGTGGTGCTAAACCTTCCATTTAATCCTCCGACCCACCGAAAATATCCAAACGAGCCCCGCAAAAAAGAAGATGAAGGACAAAAAGATCAGATATTGGTGGTTTTTAAATCCAAATTGCATAATTACAAAAGACAGCAGCCCCAAAAATAGAGCGGTGACAATTATCGCCTGCATCTTAATCTGCTGAGTGACCTGTCCAGACCTACGTCGAAAATTTTCCTGCATCTTCAACGTCCTTCGCAAAGCGCGAACCTGTTCTAAGCAGCGACTTTGCGAACGATCGATCTCCATAATCTCTTGCTGGAAACCCTTGAGCAGAGCGGATTTCATGGCGATGACATTTTCCGACATCGACAAAGATTCAAACAACTCCAACAACTGTCGGCGCACCCATCCGCTTTGAATTTCGATGGCCTCATGAAGCGATATGCGGAAAGATTTTCCTGATTGAACCCCCAAGATCACGCAATCAAGAAGTGGAATGAGGGCTCCGCGCAGACGTTTTATTAAGAAAAAACGCAAAATCGTCGGAAAAAACTTTAAAGTTATTAAAAGAATGCCGATGAAAAGCCAGAGTGTGATGGATGAGCCACTGCTTGCGGTGAAAAAGCAGATCACAACCAGGTTCGAGATCGAAAAAGCCCGAACCCAGTGTTGAGAGAAAGCAAATTCATGCGCCATCGACGAAAGAATTCGATGAACGAGCGCATGTCCGAGCAGCGAAATCGATAAAACGATAAGCAAAGGGCACCTCCAAGCACCCAAAGACTCGCAAAAAATATGCAAGGTAAATTTTTTGTTGACGTCGCTGGTCGAATTGTGAAGACTTAAGGTAAGTTAAGTTTTTAAGTTAGAGAAACAACAACAACGTTTGCATCCTAGGAGGAGCACATGGCAAAGAAAGCAGCAAAAAAAGCTACTAAGAAAGCAGCTAAGAAAACTACTAAAAAAGCCGCTAAGAAAACTACAAAGAAAGCTACTAAAAAAGCTTCTAAGAAGTAATTCTTACGGAACTAATTTAGTTCTAAAAGAAAACCCCAGAGGAAACTCTGGGGTTTTTTTATTTCCAGGACCCGCAATACCGCCCGGGCCCTCGTTCAAATCATGTCTGATTTTTTAATTAGAAATAGTAAATAGCTCCGATAGACCCGTTCGGAAGCAACATGGAGCGTTTTACTTCCCACATCGCCGTCAATTCCCCAAAGAATGAAAGCCCCGCAAGATCCCCGGTGAGCTGATTGTATTGAAGCCCCAAGGACGTATTCACAAAATCTGTTCCAAATTGACCCGTTTTCTTTTCGTTGGATGTCAGAACCCGATCCAAAATGTCCGAAGACCCATAGTTATTCGAACTGCCGCGCGAATTGTACCAGCGCGAATACCCCACGGATGCGTAAGGGGCCAGATAGTCCCCATCAAATGCGTGCTTCCAAGCCAACTGAACCGAATTATATCCGGGGCCCGTTCCAAATCCGGCGATAACTCCGTCAGCATCTTCAAAGTTAAGCTCCATATTAAAGCCGGCAAGACCTAAAGTTCCTCCAACAGAAAGGCCCGCCCCTACCTTTCGGTCCTCACGCATCTTCAAGGTCGAAGAATAAGAGAAGCTGTTTTGGGAATAGTAGGTGTTCGTTGCCCCAGGAATCGAGCGAATTTCGGCTGCCACAGAGCCGGGTCGAACCGCAGGCACCGTCGTCTTGGGGGTCGCTGATTTAGCTTCTTCCCCTTGTTTTTCAGCCCGCATATTGCGGCTGTACTCGGCTTCAATCGAAGAAGATTTTGCCTTAATCGTTTTGGGGTCAGACCCTAAACCTAAAGAGGCTCCTTGAGCCAAACTCAAACCCAAGAAAAAAGCTGCTCCCATAGAACAGACTGAAAGTTTAAACATAGGACCTCCCTGATCAGAGATCTAAAAAATGCGGGCTTTAACGCCTTCTTGCTGAAGAAACTTTCGAATGGCGGGACCATCCAGCGGCTCCAATCTAAAAAGGAGCTTATGAACAAGATCATAAGTCTCTTCCGCTTTCTTAGATCTCAAGTTGTTTGTCATGTATGCCACGTCATCGCTGATTTTGACCGCATTATCAAGCAGTCTCGCAACTTCCTTATTCTTGGTCGTTTTATCCAATAGAACCAAGGTTTTATTGAAGTTCGTCATCAAACGATCTAACTGTTGAATAGTGTTGGTCACTGAACCTTCATTTTTCTCAACCAACTCAATGATTTTCCCGGCCAAACCGTATCCCTGAGAAATTAACTGATCAATTCGAGGCGGATCCTCGCCACGAACATAGTCTCCTGAAGAAAATTCACCCGCAGCACTTGTGCCTGGAGAGATTTCCAGAAACTTTTCCCCAATCACGCCCGCAAGGTTGATGAAAAACTTTGAATCCTTCCGGACGCTGGTCCAGGCCTTTTTATCAATAGTGATCGTCAAACGCAGTTTGACCTCTTCACCATCCGCCATTTTGTAGCTGGGATCAAAAGTGATGGATTTAACCTTACCCACTTTGATACCCATGACTCGCACAGGCGAGCCTTCTTCGATGCCACCGGCGTAGTTGTACATCACATGAAGCTCTTTGGCGTTAGAGAAGGGAGAAATGAAACCCATGAAATAGGCAAAAACCGCAATCAACGCGATCGAGACAAGCGCCAGCAAACCCACCTTGGTTTCAACCTTCATACGTTCTCCTAATAAAGATAACTAAAAGTATAGGACAAAATAAAATCAATCACAATAATTGCGATCGAAGCCACGACCACCGTATTCGTGGTAGCTCGGCCTACGCCCTCGGCCCCTTGTTGGCATCGAAAGCCAAAATAACATGCGACCAGTGGAATCACACCACCGAAACTCGCACCCTTGATGGTCGCAAAAATAATATCTTTAAACTGCACAAATCGATGCATGGAAGTCAGAAACATCGAGGGGGTGTATCCAAGATAGGATTGGCTCACAATCATGGCCGAAAATATACAAGCCATATTGGCGATAATGGTCAGAATCATCCCGCCCACCACACAGGCTAGAAATCTGGGCACCACCAAATAGTTCACGGGATCAATCCCGAGCATGCGAAGGGCGTCGACTTGCTCAGTGATTTGCATGGATCCCACTTCCGAGGCATAACCAGCACCGACTCGGGAACACAACAAAAGAGCCGTCACCAAAGCACCCAGCTCACGAAGAATCAAAAGGGCCGCGAAACCCGGCACCATCGAGTCATTTTGAATGACCATTTTCATGTGAAATGAAGACTCAAGGATTGTGACCACCGCCGCAAAACAAACACAAAAAACAATGATCAAAAGACTTCTATTGGCCACAAAGTAGAGCTGATGAACAAATTCTTTTTGTCTAAATGGAGGAATAAAAAGACCCGCAATCGTTTCAGAAAGAAGTGTGATCATGAGCGATATCCTCTCACCATAATCAAAATGACTTCTCCAATATGGCTTGTAAACCAGTCCATAATCACAATACAAACCATCGTGGAAACCGCGGTGGCGACAACAGATCTTCCGACGCCTTTGGCTCCGCCCGTGGTGGTATAACCTTTATAAGTACAAACGGTCGCCAAAACTAAGGCGAATGCTCCGCACTTAATCAGTCCACTTAAGATGGAAACAGGGCTGACAATCATGGGAACATGGCGAAGATATTCTTCAAAATTGACTCCCGCAAAGGCTTGACCCATCAACATCCCACCGAAAACCGACATAATCAGACCGCCGCCCAAAAGAAAAAAGCTAGAGACAATAATTCCTATGAAGCGCGGTAAAATGATCTCTTGAATGGGATCCGCCCCTAAACAGCGAACGGCATCAATCTGCTCAGTGACTTTCATGGTTCCAAGCTCCGCAGACGTATAGGCTCCCACCTTTCCGCTCAACATAAAGGCAATCAAAAGAGGCCCCACTTCGCGAAAGGTTCCACTGGTCGCCAGGCCTCCTAAATATCCCAAGGCTCCGAACTCTTTCATTTGCAATGCAAACTGAACCGTCATGATGGCGCCCACAAAAAAGCCCGCCATGGCGGTGGTAAAGAAGCTGTCGTAAGTGACTTTCCAAATTTGCTCAAAGACATCGTGGGTTTTTACTTTTTTATAGAAGAATGTGCGCAAAATTTTTTGCAAGAATAGAAGCGCGCCACCGATTTCATCAAAAAGAGATATTACAAAGGTCATGCGCTAAGAACCTCAGAAAGAAAGTCTTTCACCAAAGGGTGTTCGGAGCGCTTCAGTTCATCGGGAGTCCCTTGCGCCACAATCTGTCCTTTATCCAAAACCACAATGCGATCTGCAATCGACAGCGCGCAGTTCATGTCATGACTGACCACCAGCGAGGTGGTCTTGAGCTCTCGAGAAAGATCTAAAATCAATTGGTTCACGGCCGTTGTTGTTACAGGATCTAACCCTGTTGTGGGCTCGTCAAACAACAAGATCCGAGGCTCCAAGGCTACAGTCCGAGCTAAACTCACCCGTTTTTGCATTCCATAAGAAATCTGCCCGGGGCGTTTGTTTTCGATGCCCGCAAGATGCACTAAGCGCAAAGCTTTCTCGACTTTTTCACGGATTACTTTTTCTTCCAGCTGATAGTGGCGACGCAGGCCAAAGGCGACATTTTCAAAAACCGTCAAAGAGTCAAAAAGAGCCGGATGTTGAAAGACCATTCCGCATTTTTTGCGAATTGGAAGATATTGCTCTTCAGAAAACTTAGAAACCTCTTCGTCATCAATCCAGATCTCCCCCTCATCGGGAGTGAGAAGGCCCACCAGATTTTTCAAAAGAACGGACTTTCCTGTCCCAGATGTCCCCAGAATGAATATGATTTCACCTTCGCGAATCTTAAGACTCAATCCGTTGAGTACTGTTCTTGAACCAAATCTCTTAACGAGGTTTTTAAATTCTATCACTCAACAATGTTAGAGGGCGCCGTTGTACTGGGTCAACCGACAAAAGCGTGACCTTTGCAATATTCCAGGGCCTCTTGTTGTTCCCCGCCCCCTATCTCAAGATCAAGAAATAGAGGAGGCACAATGGCTAACAATACGAATCCCGTTGTTTGGTTTGAAATTCCCGCAAAAGATATCATGCGCGCAAAACAGTTTTACGAGGGCGCATTCAATTTTTCCATGACTCTCAACGAGATGGGTTCCATGAAAATGGCATGGTTTCCCTGGATCGACAAAGCTCCCGGCACGACTGGGTCTTTGGTTGAAAGTGCCGGCTACCAACCTTCACATGCAGGTACCACGATCTACTTTTCCGTCAGTGATATTGATGGAGCTCTTCTAAAAATCGAACAAAACGGAGGCAAGACCCTGAATAAAAAAACCAGTATCGGTCAGTATGGTTTTATTGCTCACTTTGAAGATACCGAGGGAAATCGCCTTGCCCTTCATGCTATGAACTAATCGCTAGGCCATCGTGGTAAGAGGTCCCTGCAAGAGACCTCTTACAAATTGATGCACTCGCGGATCGGAGTGCTGCTTGGTTTGCTCGGGAGTTCCGGTGATCAACACTTGTTGATCAATAACCACTCCGATTCTGTCAGCCATCTGATAAGCGCGATTCATATCATTCGTGATAGCCACAACAGTGGAGCCTTTTTCTTTTTTGAGTTTTAGAATCAACTCGATAATCTTTTTTGAGGTGATCGGATCCAACCCCGCGGTTGGATCATCGTAAAAAATAATCTCTGGATCTAGAGCCAGGGCTCTAGCAATGCCCAAGCGCTTCTGCATCCCCCCGCTGATTTCGTCAGGATACAAATCACGAGCATGTGGAATTCCCACGGCATCTAAATAGAGTTCAGCTCTTTTTGTTATTTCCCAATCCGTTAACTTTGTTGTTTCACGCAACGGAAAGCAGATATTTTCGACACAAGTCAGAGAGTCAAAGAGGGCATTTTTTTGGAACAAAATTCCCATCTTTTTTAGGAGCGGAAGACGCTGTTTATTGCTTAGCGTTAGCCAGTCCTGCTGTTCAATAAAAACTTTGCCATTTTGAGGGGTTACAAGGCCCGACATGGTTTTAAGCAAGGTTGTTTTTCCCTGCCCACTGGGGCCCACAATAACGAAACATTCCCCAGGCGCAATGTCCAAGTTGATGTTCTTCAGAACCACGTGATTCTCAAAGGCGACTGTGATGTCTTTCAGGCTGATCATACTCATAGGGGGCCGTCCAGTTCTTGCTCTCTAAGGTCTCTGCGCCGAGCAGTAATGGTTGTCTCTAAATACGATTTGATATTGAATGTGTCATCGAACGCAAGTTTTAATTTTTTCCATTCATTTTGCAGCCTTAAGGAGAATGAGTCATGGCTTACAAAAGAAATAAGATTGCTGTTATCGGAGCAGGGTTCGTAGGTTCTACAACTGCTCACTGGGCAGCTCAAAAAGAAATCGGTGACGTTGTTATTTTGGACATCAACGAAGGTGCCGCTATCGGTAAATCTTTGGATCTTTTCCAATCAGCGCCGATCGAACTGTTTGATTCAAAAGTTAAAGGAACCAACAAGTACGAAGATATCGCTGACTCTGACGTTGTCATCATCACCGCGGGAATGCCTCGTAAGCCTGGTATGAGCCGCGATGAACTCGTTGGCGTTAACGCGAAAATCGTTAAAGACGTTTGTGACGGCATCAAAAAGTATGCGCCAAATTCTTTCGTTATCGTTGTTTGCAACCCTATGGACGTTATGGCGGTTTACGCAAAACAACTTCTTGGCTTCCCTCGCGAGCGCGTTCTGGGAATGGGTGGCTGCTTGGATTCAGCGCGATTCCGTGCTTTCATCGCTGAAGAACTCAACGTCTCTGTTAAAGATGTCACTGGTATCGTTATCGGCAACCACGGTGATGCGATGATGCCGCTTGTTCGTATGGCTTCTGTTTCTGGCGTGCCTTTGACAGACCTCTTGCCTGCTGAAAAAATCGCAGCCATCGTTCAGCGCACTAAAACTGCGGGTGCTGAAATCGGTGGGCACCTTAAAACGGGATCTGCTTACTACGCTCCTTCTCGTGGTGCTGTGGAAATGGCTGAAGCCATTCTTAAAGACCAAAAACGTGTGTTGCCTGTGGCCGTTGAGCTTCACGGCGAATTCGGCGTTAACGACAAGTTGATGGTTGGTGTTCTTGCGAAAATCGGCGGCAAGGGCATGGAAGGCATCATTGATCTTAAAATGAATGCTGATGAAAAGGCTGAATTCGACAAGTCCGTCGAGGCCGTTCGCACATTGGTTTCTGCTCTTAAAAACGTACAATAAGCGCTGATTGCGCAATATGTGGAAGCCCCCCGAGTGGGGGCTTTAACCGGAAGAAATTTGGAGACAATATAAAATGAATATTCATGAGTATCAGGCCAAAGAGATCCTCAGAAAATTTGGAGTTGCGACACTTAAAGGTAAAGTGGCGCATTCCCCTGAGGAGGCCGTGGCTGCGGCAAAAGAAATGGGTGGAAATATTTGGGTTGTGAAAGCTCAAATTCATGCTGGCGGTCGCGGTAAGGGCGGCGGGGTTAAGATTGCTAAGACTTTGGATGAAGTCGGTGAGCTTACCAAGAAAATGATCGGCATGACTTTGGTGACTCACCAAACGGGCCCCGAAGGTAAAGTCGTTCAAAAAGTTTTCATCGAACAGGGTTGCAACATTGCAAAAGAATACTACGTTGCCTGCCTGATCGACCGTGCAACCGGAAGAGCTGCGATGATGGCGTCTTCTGAGGGCGGTATGGATATTGAGGAAGTGGCTGAACACAATCCAAACGCGATCAAAAAGGTCGACATCGACCCCACTATTGGCTTGGCTCCATTCCAAGCTCGCGAATTGGCATTTGAAATCGGCATGGCTCCAGAAATCGTTAACAAGGCCGTGAAATTCTTCATGGGTCTTTACAACGCTTTTGTAACAACAGATTGTTCTATCGCCGAAATCAATCCTTTGGTGGTGACTAAAGAGGGTGAAGTTCTTTGTTTGGATGCAAAAATGAACTTCGATTCAAACGCTCTTTACAGACATCAAGACATCGTTGAAATGCGCGACCTTAACGAAGAAGAGCCTTCTGAAATCGAAGCCTCTAAGTATGACCTTGCGTTCATCAAACTTGATGGAAACATCGGCTGTCTTGTAAACGGTGCGGGTCTTGCGATGGCGACTTTGGACATCATCAAGTTGCACGGATCTTCTCCTGCCAACTTCTTGGATGTCGGCGGCGGCGCTAACAAAGAGAAAGTGACTGCGGCCTTCAAAATCATTTTGAAAGATCCAAACGTCAAAGGAATCCTTGTGAACATCTTCGGTGGTATCATGAAATGTGACATCATCGCAGAAGGTGTGATCGCGGCTTCTAAAGAGCTTGGCTTGAAGGTTCCACTTGTTGTGCGTCTTGAAGGTACAAATGTGGAGCTTGGTAAAAAAATGTTGAGAGAAAGCGGATTGAATATCACTCCTGCTGACGACCTCACAGATGCAGCTAAAAAGATCGTGGCTGCGGTTAAAGGATAATCGACATGGCAATTCTTATTAACAAAGACACTAAAGTTATCTGCCAAGGTTTCACTGGCGCTCAAGGTACTTTCCACTCTGAGCAGGCTTTGGCTTATGGAACAAAAATGGTGGGCGGCGTGACTCCTGGAAAAGGTGGCACAACTCACATCGGTCTTCCTGTGTTCAACACAGTAAAAGAAGCCAAAGCAGCGACTGGTTGTAATGCTTCTGTGATCTTCGTTCCTCCTCCGTTTGCGGCGGACTCTATCATGGAAGCGGTGGATGCGGATTTGGATCTGGTTATCTGTATCACTGAAGGGATTCCAGTTTTGGACATGGTGAAGGTGAAGAAATTCATGCAAGGCAAACGCACTCGTTTGATCGGTCCTAACTGCCCCGGCGTGATCACTCCTGGCGCATGTAAGATCGGCATCATGCCTGCCCACATCCACAAACCAGGCCGTATCGGTGTTCTTTCACGTTCTGGAACTTTGACTTACGAAGCCGTTGGTCAGTTGACCGCCTTGGGTCTTGGCCAATCCACTTGCGTAGGTATCGGTGGTGACCCCGTGAACGGAACGAACTTCATCGACGTTTTGAAGATGTTCAATGAGGATCCAGACACTGACGCTGTAATCATGATCGGTGAAATCGGCGGATCTGCAGAGGAAGAAGCTGCGGAATACATCAAAAAGAACTTCAAAAAACCTGTGGCGGCGTTTATTGCCGGTGCTGCGGCCCCTGCTGGAAAACGTATGGGTCACGCGGGTGCTATCATCAGTGGCGGCAAGGGAACTGCGGAGGCTAAATTCGCGGCTCTTGAGGCAGCAGGATGTAAGATTGCTCGCAGCCCAGCGGATATGGGTACAACTTTGAAGTCTATGTTGAAATAGATCTTACGAAGATATGTATAATAAAAAACCCACGGCAGAAATGTCGTGGGTTTTTTTATTTTCTAAGTTTGAATTCACCAAGAACCTATTCTACGGCTCCATCATCAATCCACTTTTTCAACATATCGCGAGCTTCTTCACTGAAGGGCATTCCTTGTGGAGGCATTGTTTTTTCTAACACAACACGAGTGTAGATCCTGTCTTTGCGGCCGCTCACAATAGAGAAAGCTCCCCAGTTGGGCATAAGATCACCGGAGTTCTCGTTGTGGCAAAGGGCACAGTACTGATCAAACACGGCTGTTTTAACTTTTGCATAAGTCAAAATTTCGCCCTCAGAAGAAGTCGGCGGCTGTTGTGGAGCCGGAGCGGGAGCGGGCTCTGATGGGGCCTCTGGAGCTGGTGCCGATGGCTGTTCCGGTTTTGCCACTTGAGTAGGAGGATTGCTCACCTCACCACCGCCTTCGGGCGCACCGAGCTTCAACCACTCTGCCACCAAAGCGCGTTCGTCGTCCGTCATAGGCATACCCAACGGCATGTCTCTTTTAATAACGACGCGATCTAAAAGACGATCTTTTTTGGCAAAACTCACTTCATAGTTATTCCAGTTAGGAATTGCAGAGCCCTCATTGTGACAAGCTGAACAGACACGTTGAAAAATAGGTTTGATGTCTCGAGCATATGTCACAGCGGCATCACCGGCACCTGCCTGAGTGTTCGCACCCGCACTTACTTTTGTGCGATCAACAACCATATGCTTGTCGCCGCAAGAAACCAAAACTAACATAGGGAGAAGAAGTAAAAGCTTTTTCATACACAAGCCTTTCTATAACCACGCGTGAAGGATAAAATAGAAACTGTCTTTATTTGCTCTAACGCTTTCTTGCGGTACTTCTTTAACAGAAGACTCCGCCTTTTCATAGCGAACTAGGATATTCGTAGTTGCTGTGAAAAAATGTTTAAAGCCCACACCATGGCGTTGAAATACATCCCCCGAAAATTTCTGATCTAAAGCTATACGATCATATCTATATTGCAAAACCCACCAAGGGTTGATTTCAAAATTGGCTTCCGCACCCATTCCCAAAGACTCACTTTTTTCAAGGGCCGCCTGCAAAGCCAAATCAGAACCAGGAATGAACTGACCCATATTGATGGCATTATACTTTTGATTGTTCCACCCTTGTGCCCACACCACTTCACCCAACACATGTAGGGGGATAAACAAGCGAGTTCTCTCTAGCGAAATCGCACTGTAAGCGCTCACCGCTTGAACATCTTTGACAATCAAAGATTGATCATTGCGATAGCTCAACCCCAAGAAGCCGGGATAAAAAGACGGACTAAAGCGAGCATTAAGAATCGCAGCACTTGTCTGTTCAGGAGTCGTCGGAGTTCCGCCAGTGAACTTACCGCCTTGGGCAAATCCTGTCGTTAAAGCGAAGTCGATGTGAGCCCGCTCAGAGAGATCCTTCGAATAAACTCCGCCCATTTCAAAGTCATAGATCGTCGACTTAGTCTGTAAACGAGTGAACGCACGATGTTCATCAGTTAGAAGTCCAAACGGCGCCAAGAAGCGACCGATCGTCCACACACTGGTCTCATCGGGAATGAATTGCAGATATGCCTCGCGAGGACCGTTGGCAGCGACCGTTCCCATGTCGTAAGCTAAAACGATTTGTGAACGAACTTTATCGCCGTCCTTTTCAATGGGAAGACTTGCTCCGGCCACGGCACTCATCAGAGCCATTCCGTTATTGGCCTCGGTCGCTCTGTTAGGATAAAGACCGTTCATGCGCAAATCGATATGCCAGTATTTCTTTTCGCCATCCCACACACCCTGACGAGCTCTCCAGCCATAGAACTTTCCATTGGGATTTCGTAAGCCCCCACCGCCGGGGTTGTAATGACAAGACTGACAGTTATTAATACCAAGACGAGCTGCATACTCGGGACGAGCCCAGGCTTGGCCGACAACTAATAATAAAATAAGAGATAAAAATATTCTGTTCATATAAGCCACTTTTCTATGACGCTCTTATAAATGAATTCTTTGTGACGCCCCATGACGCGCGTCATGTTTGTTACAAACTTTTTAGGATATCACCTCCCTACTGATTGAAATCGCGGGTAAGGAGCGACGTATGGGATTTAATAAAGTCTTAGGAATACTGGTGTTTTTGATTTCCTCTTCTGGTCATGCTGGGGTGGGCGCTCCGCCGGCCGCAGCGAACGCTTGTATCGGATGCCACGGTTCTGGTGGCGTGAGTGCAAGTCCTCTATGGCCCAACCTCGCGGGGCAGAAAGAGGGCTACATTTCAAAGCAGCTTCAGGACTTTAAAAGCGGACAAAGAAAAGACCCTTTGATGAGCCCCATCTCCCTGTCCCTTTCAGACCAAGATATTTCAGATCTGGCGAAGTATTTCTCTAGCCTCAAATAATATCCACGGCATTCGGGGCCTTCTTTGATCTGGAGAAGCCCCCAACTGTCGAAGTCTTAGACACCGTCATATAATTTTCCAAGCCATCCATTCGCCCCCCGAAGAATTCCCTCATATGATAAAAATGCTCACATGAAGAAAATGACGAGCCTCTTTGCCTCATTGTTGATTGTCGCGTGCCCTCTTTTATCGTTCGCCGATGAGGACTCGTTTTCTCGAGGTCTTATTATCGCCGTCGATACCCGAGACCACGCCGCTTGCGAATCCTCTCGAACTCGAGTGGCCGGGTTGACGTCAGCAAATATCTCAAATATCTGCGCTCAGGATGGGCGAAACCCTATCAGTGTTGTCGTCATCACCAAGTCCATTTCTGAATTTGATTACCTGGCGGACGTTGTTTCTGAAGATACAAACCAAAAACGCCAAACTCTGGCCTCTATCACTCACCCAACATTAGGGGTGATGTTTTTCCTTCCTCGCTCCGAACACAATAATCAGTACTTCAGACTCCTCAGTCAGAGAGAAAAGTCAAATATCACTATTTTTCGCCAGGCAGATTTTGGCGGCATGCAAGAGCGGCGGGACCGTGTTCTCACTGTTTCTTTTATGTTAAGAGCGGCGCCTCACCAAAACGAAGTCAAAGATGAAAAGATTGTCTCTTCTGTTGGACGCCGTCTTGTTTTTAGCAAGGGTGAGATTGAATCCCCAAGTCGTTCTCAAGCCAAAGGCATTATCAACGCAGCGGCGGGCATCGTAGACACCATCAACGGTGCTCTAGAAAAAGGCACGCAGGAAAGCACTTCGGTGACTGCCTTTCGCCCTCAATGTGCCCCGGAACCCGTCTGTGCCGAAAGCAGAGGCCTCACCCTGGGTGTGAGTTTTATCTTCCGTTTTTAAGTGGCCCGGATGAATATAGTGCACGCCATGACCCTTGGCGGCAAATTTCATTGACAGCATCCCGGGGCCAAGCGCATATGTAGGCCCATCAGGAGACCTAACATGAAGAAATTATTAGTTTTTGTACTGTTGGCCGCAAGCCCTGCCTTCGCCGGTCGTATCGATGAAATCGTGATCATGACCACCGAAAGCGTAGAAGAGACTTTGAATCTTTTAAATGGCGATCAGACTTACGAGATCACCTCCCAAGATTTTACCACGGCAGCCCCCGGAAACGAGCTGGCCGTCGAGACTCAACTGGTCGTTAGGAACATGCACACCGGACGCAACCAAGAGTGGACATGTGTCACTCAATTCGTTAAAACTCCAAAGTTCTTTGAAGTATCTGAAACAGTTTGTAAATAAAAAGGAGATTCCATGGCTATCGAACAAACTTTCTCAATCATTAAGCCCAACGCAATGAAAAAAAATGCGATCGGCGACATCATCAGCATGTTTGAAGCAAACGGCTTGAAAATCGCTGCTGCAAAAATCACTGTTCTTTCTAAATCAAAAGCAGAAGAGTTCTATGCTGAGCACAAAGAGCGCCCTTTCTTCGGCGAACTTGTTTCTTTCATGACTTCTGGACCTGTTTGTTTGATGTGCCTACAAGGTGAGAACGCTGTTTTGAAAAACCGCGAAATCATGGGTGCTACTGATCCTAAAAAAGCCAATGCAGGCACTGTTCGCGCTAAATTCGGCGACAACGTTGGTGAAAACGCTGTTCACGGTTCTGACAGCGCGGCTTCAGCTGCTCGCGAACTTGCTTTGTTCTTTGAAAAACAAGAAATCTGCAACGTTTAATTATTTTTTTGAGAGACTCTAATGTCTGCAAAAACAAGCAAGGGGGGAGCACAAGCTCCCCTTCTTGGTTCTAAGATCAAACTGCATATAGAAAAACTTGCCATTGGCGGTGCTGGAGTCGCGCGACATGAAGGCGTGGTTGTCTTCGTTCCTCAAGCAGCGCCCAATGAAGACGTCCTTGCGGAAGTGACCTTAGTCAAAAAGAACTTCGCCGAAGCAAAGCTTGTCGAAGTCCTTAAGCCAAGTCCATTTCGTCGCGAGCCTCCCTGCCCGGTGGCCTCTGTTTGCGGCGGTTGCAATTGGCAACACCTCACTGAAGCTGAACAACGAAAACAGAAGGAACAGCTTGTTCTAGAAACAATCAAGAAGTTCAATCCTTCTTTGAGTTTTGACTATTTGCCTATCAAGGAAAGCCCTCGTTCTTTAAGATATCGCAATCGCATCCAGCCCAAATTTAAACACAATCAGTTTGGGTTTTTCGCCAGAAACTCTCACGACATTGTGGAAATCACGGATTGCCTGATCACTGAAGAGGCGCTCACTCAAAAGTTTTCTGAGGTGAAAACCTGGGCTCAACAAAAGAACTCTAAAGAGCTTCAACGCCTTGAAATGTACATCTCTGAAGAAGGCTCTGTTCGTTATGGGCTGATCACCGATGAAGACGATGGCATTGGCTTTTCTCAGGTCAATCGCTTTCAGAATGAAGATCTTGTCCAAACAGCTCTCGACTGGGCCGGAGAAAACGACTATCAGAATATTTTTGATCTGTATGCCGGGGCAGGAAACTTTACCTTTCCCTTTGCCCAGAAGTTTAAAAATGCTCAAATCACAGGCGTCGAGTTGAATCCTAAGTTGGTCGAAAAGGCCAAATCTAAGATCAAAGAAAAACGCATGAAGTACTTTCTTTCAGATGTAGAGTCTTACATGCGTCGAGCCGTGATTGGTTCCCAAGATCTTGTGGTTTTAGATCCTCCCCGGGCCGGAGCCAGTGAGTATATCATGCGCGCCCTTGCCGCTGCTCGACCCAAGAGAATCATTTATATCAGTTGCCATCCCGTGTCTCTGGCGCGAGATCTTAACTGGATCTTTGCGTGGTCACAGAAACTAGGTACTCCCATGAAGCTCGCACGGGTTCAAGCCTTTGAGATGTTTCCTCAAACCGACCATGTTGAGACTATTGCAGAGCTCAGGGTTGACTCTTAGTCCTCTAATGATACCTTTTTAACATGCGTAAATGGATTATCGCTCTCTGTTCGCTTGCCATGCTGGGTTGCGCCAGTTGGGGGCAGCAGGATAAGAATAAGGCTGACCTCTACCTTCGATTGGGTACAACCCAACTCGAAAGTGGCAACTATCCCTATGCCCTTCGCGACCTTCTCAAAGCCGAAGAGCTGGATGCCAGCAATCCGGTCACCCAAAATAACCTCGGTTTAGTCTATTTTTTCCGCGAACGTTATGACCTGGCTGAAAAACATCTTCGCAAGGCTTTGAGCCTGGATTCTAAATATTCTGAAGCCCGAAATAATCTTTCTCGCGTTTTGATCGAAGAAGGAAAGTTCTCTGAAGCGGAAAAAGAACTGCAAGTCGTGATTGATGATCTCACCTATGCCAGCCCCGAAAAGGCCTATATTAATTTAGGCCTCGCGAAGTTCAATCAAAAGGACTACCTACCCGCTCGCGCAGCCTTCATAAAAGTTCTTAACACGACTCCCGATGACTGTGTGGCAAGCACTTACTTCGGCCGCACCTTCTTTGAAACAGAAGACTACACAAGGGCTGCGGAAGCTTTGGACCGCGCCATTGGATTCTGTCAAAAAAACTTGTACGATGAACCCCATTACTACAGTGCCTTGGCCTACTATCGATTGGGCGACAAATCAAAGTCAGTCGCACGATTTGAAGAGTTGATAAAGTACTATCCCACCGGGAAGTACCGAGACAAGGCCAAGGGAATGCTCAGCTTGATTCGAAAGGGACATTGATGAAAAAGACTGGCGAAATTTTAAAGAAAGCCCGCGAAGAAAAAGGCCTCTCTCTTCATGAAATTGGTCTTTCTTTAAAAATTAACAGCAAAGTTTTAAAAGCCATCGAAGAGGGAGATGATGCCCATCTTCCCGCAAAAACCTTCTTGCGCGGCTTTGTGCAAAGTTACGCTAACTTTCTTCATCTTGATTCTGAAAAAGTTCTCGCTGTTTTTTATGAAGAGATGGGCTCGACAAAACCAAAACCTTACATCCGTGTCGAAGATGAAGTTCAGCCTCAATCCGCGACAGAACAAGCCCCTGTCGGTGCCACAGAAAGCGCACCGGCTCCTTCTGAGGCTGCGACAGTCACGCCGATTCGCAAAACGCCTCCTGCCTCCGGCAAATCGGATGGACTTCAGTCTCTTCAAGAAAATAAAACAAACAAAACAATCGCAATCGCGATTGTCGGGGTTGTTCTTGTTGGTTTGATTATCTTCACCAAGAAAATGATCGACAAATATTCCAAAGAGGCCGAAGTCCCCAGCAATGAAGTGGCTCAAACTATCGAAGGGGTCACCCCCGTTGCGACGGAAACCTCTCCACTCACAGAGGTGGATACAGGCGCTGAAACCGCCGTGACGCCGGGACCTTTGAGCACTCTGACGCCCGCCCCGACACCGGCTCCAGTTTCGATGCCCTCACCCACTCCCGCGGCCTCCGTAAAGGCGACGCCAACACCTTCTGCGACACCCACTTCTTCACCTGTGGCGACACCGACACCTTCGGCAACTCCCACCCCGACCGTGGCAGCAAGTCCTACGCCGACCCCAACTCCAAAGCCCGCAGAAGCTAATAAGCCTGTCGAGTTGATCGTAGAAGCTTTAGATACCGTCGAAATCGAATATTCCGCTCCGAATGGAAAGCCACAGAAAATTAAGCTTTCCGCAGAGCAGGTTCACACCTTCAAAAGCAAGAGCGGTCTTAAAATTAATTTTTCTAACGGTGGTGCGGTCAATCTGATCCTTAACGGAAAAGAAATCGGCATTCCCGGAGACTTGGGTAAACCCATTAAGCTGAGTTATTAAAATTGAAAGATTTAAAGCGCCTTTGGGGCCTTAGCCTCCTGGTCAAACTTGTACTTGCGGCACTCATTCCCCTCAGTGCCGATGAAGCCTATTACTGGGTCTGGTCACAACGTCCCCAACTCAGTTACTTTGATCACCCGCCCATGGTGTCCTGGCTCTTTTATCTGGGGCATTTTCTAGAGCCTCTGATGAACGCCGTTCGCTGGCCCGCCGTTATGCTTGGCCACGGTGTGATCGGACTGTGGTTTTTGATTCTTAAAGATCACCTCCCCCTGGAGAAATTCAAGGTGTGGACGTATCTCGTTTTGTTCTCTCCTTTGCTCGGCTTCGGATCTTTGATCATCACGCCGGATCTTCCTGTGTTGTTTTTCTGGTCCCTCTCTATCTTGTTTGCCATTAAGGCCCTGCAGACAAAGTCCCTCGCCTCGTATGCCGCCCTTGGAGCCTCTTTGGGCCTGGGTTTTACCTCAAAGTACCATATCGTTTTGTTTGTGCCCTGCTTGGTGGTTTATCTTTTCGCTGAAAAGAAATGGAAAGAGGTTCGTTGGTCCGGCGTGGTTCTTACGATCCTTGCCGGCCTTTTGTTTTGTTCACCTGTTATTATCTGGAATGCGCAAAACGGTTTTGCATCTTTTGAGTTTCAGTTAAAACATGGATTAGAGAAAACAAGTTATAATCCCGAGTGGACCCTTTCTTATATTCTTGGTCAGATTCTAATTCTTTTTCCCTTGGTGTTCTGGGCGGCATTACGTTCAAAACCTCCCCAATCCCTTCGCTGGCTTGCCTATTTTGCGTGGGGGCCCTGGCTGTTTTTCTTGCTGACATCTTTTCGAGCCCTTGTTGAAGCCAACTGGCCCATTATTGCCTATCCAGCCGCTTTGGCGTTGGCTCTCTTCCATCCCAAAATCCAACAATGGCTGAAATACTATGTGATTTTTTGGGGCGCCGTAGTTTCAGTCGTTATCGGCACCGTTTTTATTCCGAACTTACGCCGCTTGAATGACAAAATTGAAGAGCCCTATTTATTTCAACAACTCAGCCAGGTCGCTCACGAAGTCAGCCCGCTTTATGCCAGTTCCTATCAAATGGCCTCTTCAATCTGGTATTTTAGCAAAGTTCCCACTTTTAAACTTAAAGGAATCAGTCGTTGGGATTTTTTTGACACTCTTCCTGAGGCCATCCCCCAGGGGAATCGTTTTTATTTGGTGAAGCGAGAGGCAAATGGTTTACCGGACTGGATTTATCAACAACAATGGCAAATGAAGGAAGTAAGAAAAATTGCTCCTGATTTTGTCCTGTTGGAATTCAATAGACCATGAAAGCACTGATCACGATTTCCTTTTTGCTGGTGAGCTATTTCTTGTACGGATTTTATATCAATCAGTACGAAACCTCCGTCGTTCCACCGCAAATCGCCCGCGAGCACTCTCGCAGCCTCAATGATTACAAAGGCGTACTAAACGTTCATACAGATCTCAGCAGCGGTTCAGCCTCATCCAGTTTTGTCATCGCCTCTGCGAAACTTGCCAACCTTGATTTTCTGATGTTCACCGATGTGAACGTCTTTAATATGCCGACGACATTTGAGTCCTACCATGGAAATCTTTTAGTTTTTTCTGCAGGGAAGTATAGCTATCTGGACTCGCGACTGATTTATTATTCTCTCACCCAAGAAGGAGTCGGCAACAACCTGGGTGACGCTCAAGTTAAACTCTCGGATCTTCTGTCTCAAAAAACAGGTGCTAACAAAGACTCCCTGACAATCCTGGCACACCCCTACAAGGCAGGTTACTCTTGGACGGGGGAAATCCCCAGTGGCCTTGATGGCTTTGAACTTTTGAATCTGAAAAGTTTGGTGAATCGCGCCTGGAGTGAGTCAAAAATTTCTACCATTTGGAGTTTGGCGATTTATCCGTTTAATCCTAGTTTGGCCTTTCTTCGCCTCTATACCGAACCGACTGATGAAATTGCACTTTTAGACAAACTAAGCCAACAGCGTCGTATTGTCGTTTATGCAGGAACAGAGGCTTCGGCTCGCGCAATTCCTTTGGCAAACTACTTTATTCGCTTTCCCTCCTATAAACGATCTTTTGAATTCATGAGCAATCACCTTCTTCTTAAGTCCGAGCTGACCGGAAGCTTTAATAGTGACCGCGTGAAAGTTTTTAATGCCCTTAAAAATGGAAACTTCTATATGGCGCTGGATATGTTGGGAGACCCCAAAGGATTTGTCGCGACTTTGGAAGAAGAAAATAAATCCCATTTGATGGGCTCTGAGGTGAAGCTGACTAAAAACATGTTATTGAAAATCAGTCTTCCCTCAAAACCTAAAGACTTTTTTGAGATTGTTATTTATCGCAATGGAGAAGCCATAGCTAAAATCAATGATCCCGAAGTCGTTTTTCCTATCTCGGAACCTGGCGCCTATCGCATCCAAGTCAGAGTCAGCCCCATGCTGCCGCTTCCTGATGCTAAAAAATGGATTACCTGGATCTACACCAATCCATTTTTTGTAAAGCCCTAAGGATTTCTAATTTGCACAGACAATCCCGCGATCGGGCAGGTTTGACAAGCCAAGCGCTCTTCATTGCGGAAACCCCGATCCTCGGCCATCTCTGCTTCGATTTCATTTCGTGGCTCCAGCCTCTCAAGGCCTTCCACCACTTGGACCAGGCAAGTTCCGCAGGTTCCATGGCCTCCACAGGTGTGATTAATCTCAATGCCCGCGCGCAAAGCCACATCTAAGACGGATTGATCTTTTTGACTCACTGGGACATGAGGGTGGTCGGGTAAAAAGTTTATATATATTCCAGACTTAGGATTCACGCTGAGGAACTCCTTCAAAAGGTCACTCTTTAGTTGAAACACCCTCCTGCATTTTGTATCAATATTTTTATGAGATTCATAGCATTTGACTTAGAGACCACCGGAACTGTACCAGGCGTTGACCAAATCGTTGAAATTGGAGCCGTGCGCTTCATTGATGGCCAACCTGAAGCCATTTTTGCCACGCTTGTTGATCCTCAACGTCCCATTCCTCCCGGTGCCTCTGCAGTGAACGGAATCTCCGATGACATGGTTAAAGGGAAGCCTCTTATCGAGAGCCTTCTGCCTTCTTTGGCGGAATTTTGCGGCGATGATATTTTGGTGGCCCACAATGCTCCCTTTGACGCCCAGTTTTTAACTGCTGATATCAAAAAATATGAAACAGTGGCTCCGAAGGGACTTATTCTCGATACACTTCCAATTGCACGTAAGGTTTTCCCAGGTCTTCCGAACTATAAATTGGGAACTTTGGTTCAACATTTAAAAATTCCAACAACAGACTTTCACCGCGCCGAGGAAGATGCTTCTTATTGTGGACATCTTTTCCACCAAATGGTGAAAAGAATCTCTATCGGTGGACAGGCTCCTCAAATAGGAAATCTGGTCGCACTTACCGGAAAGCCCGAACTTCGCTTTCCACAAATCGTAAGACAACCAAAACAAATGGACCTCTTTGGAGGGCTTCTCTAAGCCCCTCTATTCCTTCGCTTTGTGAGCGATGGGGTAACGTCTTCCTCGCCCAAAAGAGTGCTGTGACACCTTCACGACAGGTGGCGCTTGCCATCTTTTAAATTCAGTGCGCATCAATACGGGAAGCAACCACTTATCCGTCGCTGTCTTTGCAACCCCCGACCTTTCCACCAAATAGCTCACTGATTTATCCAAGTCTTCATAAGGTGGCAATGTGTCTTGATCTTTTTGATTCGGGCGAAGCTCTGCCGACGGGGCACGATCAATGATCTCCACAGGAATGACCTCGCCCTGTTGATTATAATAGCGAGCCAGCTCATAGACTTGCCCCTTGGTAAGATCACCAAGCGGAGCCAACCCGCCGCACATGTCTCCATACAAAGTTGAATAGCCAGCTGCATACTCGCTCTTATTACTGGTTGTAAGAAGAAGACTGTTTTCTTTATTCGAATAGGCCATCAGGGTCATGCCACGCAGACGAGCCTGAAGGTTTTCGTGAACAACTCCAAAGCCCGATAAACCCAAACCCTGTTCAAGAGATTTTAAAACTCCCTCATACATCGATTTGATGTCGACAACTTGAAAGCCTACGCCAAGATTTTTCGCCAACTCTTGCGCTAAACGGAGGCTTTGCGGAGCATTGAACGGCCCCGGCAAGCCAAAAGTCATCACCTGGCCTGGCCCCACAGCATCAACAGCCAATGCAGCAACAACAGCGGAATCAATTCCACCACTTAATCCCAAATGAATCTTTTTTAAACCCGTTTTTTTACAGAAGTCTTGAATTCCCAACACCAAGGCTCTTCGTAATTCCTCTGTGGCGGAAAGCTTGGGGGTTTTATTCCAAACTTCCCAAGTGTCTATATCAATAACGTTGATGTCCTCTTCAAACTGATGGCAGCTTAAAATCTTCTTTCCCTTTTTATCGAGAACAAAACTGCCCCCATCGAAAACGATTTCATCCTGGGCCCCAACTAAATTCACATACATGATAGGGGCCTTAAAGTATGCCGCCGTTTTCGTCGTTACGTATTCTCGTTTCGCCATTTTGCCCACGAAGTACGGCGATGCACTAAGGTTGATGACCATATCAATCTTTTGCTTTTTTACTTTCGCAAGAGGGTTCTCGGCATAAGCAGAGTGGCCTTTTTTATCTTCCCAAGCCCAGATGTCCTCACAGATGGTCAGGAAGAACTTCTTTCCCTTCCACTGAAAATAATTTTTTGAGAAGTCGCCTGGTTCTATGAAACGAGCCTCATCAAAAACATCACCTGTCGGCAAAAGCTGTTTGTGAAAGAAACGAGGCTTTTGCCCCTTAGCCAAAAAGACCGCGCTATTGAAATAAGGTCGGCCTTTTTTGTTGGGATTTTTTGTGATGAGCCCAAAGATCACCCCTAAGCCCGGAGGAATTTTTTTAATGATCTTCTTAAATTCCGCTTCTTGCTTTTCAACAAGCTTTGATCTTTCTAAAAGATCAAACGGATGGTATCCAAACAAAGCGCACTCCGGGAATACGACAAGGTCGCATTTTCGCTGTTGAGCTTGTTGAATAAAGGAAACTATTTTTTCTTGATTGAATTCAAAGTCGGCAAGAGTCGGATTAATTTGGGCTAACGCAATTCTCATTCAATTAATATACGCCCAGAAAAGCCATCTTGGTAGCCATGCCAATGATTAATTTCAACTTCGGGAAACTTCCAGCAGAAGTAACCATCACCGTTATCAAAATCGGCCATCCATAGGCCCTTCGGCTCAGCCCCTAACTTTTCAATCTTCACCTGCCAGCGATCGATGATGGCATTAATCTGCTCCTCGATGGCCGCCACGGAGGGGTGCGCTTTGTCGGAATAAGCATCGATACGATTCAGATGAGCTTTGACTTCGCGGCTTGAGTCCTCGGTCATACGATAGATCAACGGAAGGAGTTGACGCGCCTCTTGCAACGTAAAAAACTTTTTGCGATTGATCTCAACCACATTTTCCAACTGAACTTCCCCCATCCGCATGTCTGATGAGGCTGTATCTATTAAAGACTGAAGTGTTTCAAGAAATTAACGCGATGACAGACAACTTAAGAATTTCTATGAAGAATTTTTAAACGCGATGCAGATTATTTTTCAAAACTCTTAGACATTTGCAGGGCTTGACCGCCAATGAAAATCACCAAAGCGATGACCAACGCGGCAATAAATAAGTAACGTATAAAATTTCCAACCGTCAGAGGTTCGTCCTCTTTGACTTCGGCCTTGGGCTCCGGTTTCTTTACGGTTGTTTTTTTAGGTGGGGGGGTTAAGCTCTCCCCTGTAACCAGCACTCGTCCCGAGCCCTCTGCTTTTTTTTCCAGCTTTTTGCGCTCAGCATCTGTCAATCCAGAGATGGCAACCGAAGACGTCTTTCTGCCTTGGCCCAGATATCTCGCCCCGTTGCTGGCCCTAAAAAAGCCCCCATTGCCACCGTTGTCTAACGCAATCTCGACAACCTTGCCGCTCCCGGCCTGATCGCCTCCCTCAATGCCCGTCGAGGGTCGGCGACGACTCATCATGTTGCGGCCCCCACCTCGCGAAGCCGAGCCCGCATAAGAGGACGAGGAGCCTCCGCCAGAAGATCCCCCGCCAGAGTCCCCAGAACTGCTTTTTTGTGAGTTGGACTGGCCCGTGCCGTCTCCATTTTGACCGGTACTTGTCGGAGGTCGTCCGCCTGCCATGGAGGCTGGATCAAACTTCTTATCGCATTCAGAGTCTTCATCTGCGGCCGAGGGTTCACTGGAGCCTAGGGAGGGCAACTCCCCATACTCTAATAAACAGCCCACATACTTACCCATGTAATTATTTACGAATTCTCCGAAGGGTTTAAAAACTTGAGTCATCAAAGCCAAAACAAGCGAAACTGAAATAATCAGCATCAAGACGTATTCAACCATGGCCTGGCCACGATTATTCAGCCCACCCGCAGTCTCTAGTCTAGAAGTAAATTGAGTTTTCTTCACTCGCGATAGCATTTAGGTCATACTACAACATATGATGAATGGACTGAATTTCAATCGCTTCCTATTTATCCTCTTCTTGGCTTTTGTCTCATTATTGGTCACTGAGCCGGCATCGGCCCAGACTTCGGGGCAGGAAAAGGACGAGTTCTCCCTGTTCGAAGAGGAGGTTCACAACTCCACACCTGACAGCAAAAAAGCCTCAAAGCCTGCGGCCCCCGCACCGACAGCGGCCACTCCACCGTCGACGTCGACTGAGACCAGCGATGAAAAGATTGAACGTCTAAAAAAGGAAATCCGCACAGGTCCCAAGAATGTGGCGCTGATTGGGCAACTGGCCGAAGAACTCTATAAAAAAGAGCAGTACGAAAAAGTCACTTTATTGCTGTGGAAACACGTCGATAAAATTGATCGCAAAAGTCTTCTCTTGTTGGCCCGAGCTCATGAAAAACGCCAAGAGCCCAGCGAAATGATTCGTGCCTTGAATGTTATTCTGGGTAAGAACGACAAGGATTTTGAGTCCTACAGCTTGATGGGGAATGCCTATGTCCTTTTAAGAAAGAACAAGGACGCCATGGAAAATTACAAAAAGGCGGTAGAACTCAATCCGAAATATGAACCCGCCTATGATGGCCTTATCGCTCTTTATGAGAAGCGCGTTCCGCCAAACCTCTATGAATTGCGCATTCTTTTTCAAGACATGGTCCAAAACATTGGGGCGAGACCTCAATATCTAAGACGACTTTGTGAGATCAACACGATGGACGGAACTTATGAACCCGCCATTCAGATGTGCAAAGATGCGATCGCCAAAGACCCCAAAGTGGCTGATGCGTATGTCTACCTGGGTGTCTGCTATAAGGCGATCGGCGAAGATAAAACGGCTCTTAATACGTTAAAGAAGGCCTCTCAAGACTTTCCACAATCTGAATTAGCGCAATATCATTATGGAAAGCTTCTAGAGGATCAAAAGAACTATGTAGAAGCCATGAAGCTCTACAAAAAGGGAACAGAGGCCGACGCTCAAGCCGCTCGTTCTTGGTTGGGACTTGCAACTTCGTCGTTTGAGATTCGTAAATTCGAACTTTCTTTGCTGGCCTATAAAAACGCCTGCAAATACGACAAAAAAAATGCGGTGGCCTTTAGAAGAGCCACCACAATATTAAGAAATCAGAAAAATTCTCAATGGGTCGGTAAGTTCGAAGAAGCTTCCGAAACCTGTACGTTCTAATTTTCAGATACGATCTCACCCACGAGATCGTATTCCAAACTATCGGTAATGTGGACCTTAACCATATCGCCGACCTTAGCTTCGCCATCGTTGATCAAAACAACACCGTCGATGTCTGGAGCCTGACCCCAGAAACGACCTTGCAACAACAAGTCTGTTTCTTCGCTGAAGCCTTCAACGATAACTTCAATTGTTTTTCCAATAAAGTCGCGATGCTTTTCACGAGAAATATTTTGTTGAATTTCCATCACGGCATCGTGACGGTATTGTTTTGTCTCTTCATCAATCTGCGCTTCCATTTTTCCACCAGGCGTATTTTCTTCTGGAGAATATTTAAAGCAGCCCACGCGATCAAATTGTTGATCTGAGATAAATTGCAAAAGCTCTTCAAATTGTTCTGCCGTCTCGCCGGGGAATCCCACGATAAATTGAGTGCGAATCACCGCCTCGGGGATGTGCTCGCGAATGTTCATCAACGCAGTTTCAATTTCATCGCGAGTCATTTTGCGGTTCATGCTTTTTAGAACATCGTCATTGATGTGCTGCAAAGGCATGTCGAAATATTTCACGATTTTTTTACTGTTCTTAATAACCTGAACCATCTCTTGAGTGATTCCATCTGGATATAGATACATCAGACGAATCCACTGCAAACCCTCAACCTGATCGAGCGCCTTCAGAAGCTCTACAGGGCTTTCCTTGCGCGTTGGATCTTTACGACGAAGATCCCATCCGTAGTCTGTGAAGTCATGACTGATAATAATCAATTCTTTAACTCCACCGGCCACCAAAAGACGGGCTTCCGCGACGATGGCGTCAATGGAACGAGACTGTAGGTTTCCACGAATCAGAGGAATCGCGCAGAAAGCACACCTTTTCATGCACCCTTCAGAAATTTTAAGGTAAGCGCGATGTCCTGGCTGCGAGTTCACGCGTGGAGTTGCCTCTTCCTGCAAATAGGTCGGAAGATTAAAGAAAGTCTTCTTGGTGTCGCCCGCGTCTGAATTCTTCAAAATTTTTGAGATATTCTGAAACTCGCCAGATCCGACAAAGAGGTCCGCCTCGGGAAGACCTTCGACAAGCTCGTCTTTATATCGCTGAGTTAAACATCCAGCGACGACAACCTTCTTAATTTTCCCATCTTGCTTAAGGTCACTCATATCCAGAATGCGCTGGATGGATTCCTTCTTAGAGTCTTCAATAAACCCACAGGTATTGACAATGACCGTATCAGCTTCTTCCGCCTCACCGACAACCTGATAACCGTCCTTCATCAAAGTTCCGGCCATGATCTCACTGTCCACCAAATTTTTGGGACATCCCAAAGAGATAAAATGAACCTTTTTATTTTCAGTAGTCTCTTGCTTCATAGATCTGTTACCTGTGCACCTTTGGGTGGTTGATATTTAAATAAACTCTTTTTTTCTTTTTTTAGGAATTTCACATCTGAAAAAATCATCGTTGTGAGATTCCCAATGTCGTCTTTATAAGAAATCTCTTTCATCGTGTTCGCATCAGGATCCAACACCACACTCAAAGATTTCACGGAAAGATCGTCGTAAAGAGGCTCAACGTCTAACTTAAGAAGACCGCCCACAGTTCGCTCGTTGACAACCTTGAAGTTCTTCGAAAGATCGGCTCCCAAAAGAGAGGAAATCAAAACATGCGAGCGATTCTTTTTATCCACCTTGCCTTTAGCCACTTGTACAGGGCCACCAAACTCTTTGGGCGGAGTCTGTTCACTCCAGATTGTGGTGCCGTCGAAAACAAGAAGTGTCTTTTCGGGAGTTGTATTCTCCCAACGAAACTTTCCATTTCCCAGATAGATTTTGCCGCTATACTTCGTCTCTTTTCCAAGAAGCTCAGACTTCACCGACTTTTCCACGCTCATTTCCACAAGCTTGGAAGCGCGGTACTTTTTTGCAACTTTTTGAAGAGCGCTCATTTCGGCCGTGGCCGCATGAGTGCCCATCGAAAACACCACTACGAAAAACAAGATACTTAGTTTTTGAAACATCCGCGTTTTATAGCAGATCCCTGGACGCTCCGCAAGAGAGGCTCCTCTGGGCCAGAGCCCAGACCTCAAAGTGAGGAGGACTTCCAAGAGCCTGGAATGCTGCCCTTGCGGTCGCTCCCGTTGTCACGATGTCGTCAGCGAGAATCCAGCGGGTTTTCGTCGAGAAGTCCACACTCCCTGTATAATTTTCAATAGTCTCCATCTCCAGCAGAGCACGCTCCCCACGATCAGCTCCTCGCTGGTGATGAGATTGGGTTTTCTTAAGTATCGGTTCAAAATGGGCACCTAAAGAGTCTGCCAGGGCCTCACCCCACAGAAAGGCGTGGTCCTCCGTTTGAGGCCTGCTTGAAGGTGCCGGCACGATACACAGACGCTGCTTTGGCGACAGTGTTAAAGCCAGTCTCGGACTGAGTTCTCGCGCGTAGAACCTCCAGGCGTCTCGCTGATTCCCGCCCTTCAGGGCCAGAACTAAGCGCGACAGCATATCACTTTGACCTGGATGCCACCTGTATAAAGCCTGAACTGGCAGGGCGGAAACGGTCATGGGATCCGTGACTCTCAGTCGATGAAGGGTCTGAAGACAAGGGTGACACAACAGCCCCTCCCCGCTCCACAGGGATCCGCAGTTCAGACAGCATGAGCAATGTTTTGTAAATAAATTCGATATCAATTTCATAACGGAGTTTTCCTGCAAAATCTTTGACAGCCCCCAAAGGGAAGCCTAGAAATGAAGCATCGAGGGATTTATGAAGTTCTTTTTCGCGCTCATTCTTTCTTTAGGTTTTTCACTGGTCACCATGGCCTCCACCAGAGGCCTTTCGGCTCATCGTCTTTATAACGAAAGTTATGAGGCCGCTCGCGACCGCCATTTTTTTATTCATAACCTCGGCGTTCCTTTTCCGGCTCTTGGGAAAATCGAAACAGCGGGTCGTTATGTTTCTGCGGAAAGAGCCAAAAAACCCCTTAAAAACTTAGACCTGAATGAAATCCCTGATGTCGGCTCACTGGCCGATCTTGAAAATCAATTTTTCTATATTCGTGATACCCGCTTTCTTGCCACTGAGAATGCCAACTTCCCTCGTCGCATCACGTGGATGTATCCTGACGACGGCTGCTATGCCCGTGCTGAGGTTGCTAAATTCGAACTTCTAAATCACCACTTTCCGGAGCCTAAAAAGGTCTTTGTTTTTGGCAATCTCTCTGCCGCCTCTAAAAACTCTCCCACGGGGTCCGTGCAATGGTGGTATCACGTCGCCGTTTCCTATCGTGTTGGCGATGTCGCTTATGTTTTTGATCCGGCCCTTGAGCCCAAGAGACCTTTGACTATGTCGGAATGGCACAACCTTGTCGGTGGAAACCAAACCTTCGTTCAATATTCAATTTGTTCACATGGCACTTTTGATCCCGCGGCAGACTGCTATCAGCCACGAGCCATTTCCCAAGAGGACGCCGTGTGGGAGCAGAAATCTTTCTTAAAAGACGAGTGGAACCGAATTCTCGAGCTCAAACGCAATCCCGAACAGGAGCTTGGCAACAATCCGCCTTGGCTAAAAGACTAAGATCTAAATATTGTGATACGGTATTTTTTTAATGATCGTAAAGGCCCGATAGATTTGCTCTAAACTCATCGCTTGGGCCATCAGGTGATTCATCACCATGGGCGACAGAGCCACCTTTAAATCCGCGCGACGACGAACCTCTTCATTAACCCCAAAGGCGCCGCCAATAATAAAGATCGCCCGTTTTTTAGAACTTCCTAAAATATTCTCAACCTTTTTTGAAAACTGAATAGAATCAAAAGAAGAGCCGCGCTCGTCAAAGAGAACGACATAGTCATCGCTATTCAGATTTTTAAGAATGAGTTCGGACTCTTCGTTACGCTTAAAGTCGGCATCTTCGCGAGCCGACTTCTTTGCTTTTAAAGATTGGATTTCAAAGGGAACAAAAAAAGAGATTTTCTTTTTGTACAACTCGCTCACTTCATCAGCCCACGCCTCTTTCGCAGTGGCGAGATTGTACAAAATGAATTTCATGATTACTGCGCCTCAGGCTTTCCTACGTATGGGTCTTTGAAGTCTAGGTCCTTACCTTCTCTCCAAAGATTTTCAAGACTGTATTCCTGACGAACAAAATCATAGAAGATGTGAATGATCAAAGAGCCGTAGTCCACAAGAACCCAGCGACCCTCGTCGATGCCCTCTACACTTTGTGGGTGCAGATTGTATTCTTCTTTTACCGCTGTAACGATATTTTCAGCCATCGCCGCCGCATGACGGGTTGATGTTCCCGATGCAATCAAAGTGTATTCACTGGGAGCTGAGCTTGCCGTCAAATCATAAGCACGAACATTAATCCCTTTCTTAGAGAAGAGGACATTCGCACAGAACTCGGTGAACTTCTTATAGTCACCAATACGATCGCCCAAGTTTCTGTATAACTTGTGCTCTTTAATGTAGGACTCAACCGCCAGAGGAAGATATTTCTCAACCGGCTTTCCCGTGCGAAGCCACTTACGAACTTCGCTAGAAGAAATCTCGATGTCACGCAAAGTGATAAATTGAATGTTGCGACCCGTGTTCAGCTCAATAAAGTTGAAGTCAAAATCAGAAACATACGGTTTCAAATATCCCGGCATCTCTTCTAAAGACTCCGGAGTTTCATATCCAGGGCGAGTGGTCACAATGAGATTTGTTTCAGCCAGAAGCTTTTGAAAATCCTTCCATTGCGCCAGCTCTTCAAATTTGTCAGCTCCGACAACAAGATACAAATCCGAGGCCTCGTAGGTCTTGCGCAGATTCATGACCGTATCAACAGTGTAACTCATTCCGCCGCGCTTGATTTCTTGATCGTCGACAAAATACATGTCGCCATATTGCTCAAACGCCAAACGAGTTAGCTCAAGACGCTGCTCCGTTGTCGGCCCCTCAACAGGAGTTTTAAGTGGGTTTTGCGCCGCAGGCACAACGTGAACTTTTCCAAGACCGGCCTTTTTTGCAACCGTCTGAATAGCGTTAAGATGTCCCATGTGTGGAGGATTGAAGCTGCCTCCAAAAATTCCTATTTTCATTATTCTTCCTCTTTCAAAATCTGACGTGCGAGTTCTTGGATGAATTCTTTGATATTCTTACCTGTCACAGCAGAAATCGCATAGGGCTCAGAGCCCGTCACTTCTTTGAATTTGTTCTTTAGTTTAATAAGTTGGTTTTCACCTAAAGTATCGATCTTGTTGAGAACAACAAATTGAGGGCGCGTCGCCAAAGGAAAAAAGCCCTCTTTTTCTTGGTTGTTTTCATCATACATCTTCAGCTCATAGTTGAGATCATTAAAATCATCGAGAGGATCGCGACCCGACAAGCCCGAGGCATCGATAAGATGGATAAAAAGACGTGTACGCTCGATGTGCTTTAAAAATTGAATGCCCAAACCCACACCCGCATGAGCGCCCTTCACAAGACCAGGAATGTCGGCCACCACAAATGAAGTGTAGTCCCCGGCTTTAACAACACCCAAATTAGGCGTGAGAGTTGTAAAAGGATAGTCCGCAATTTTAGGTCGCGCCGCAGAGATCCGAGAGATCAGAGTCGATTTTCCCGCGTTGGGAAAACCAATGATTCCCACGTCGGCGATCAATTTAAGCTCTAATTTAACTTCGATTTCTTGGCCTTCTTCACCTGGCTGCGCATAGTCCGGAGCCTGGTTGATACTGTTCTTAAAGAACTCGTTCCCCATACCGCCACGGCCACCCTTAAGCAGAGTGTATTCGGAAACTCCTGTCATATCGACAAGGATCTCCCCTTCCAAGTTACGGAAAACCGTTCCTTGGGGAACAATCAGGATAAGATCTTCTCCGTCCTGTCCGGACTTCTGACGACCCATTCCCATTTGACCATTTTGAGCGGCATATCGTTTGTTCTGGCGAATATCGACAAGAGAATTGATGTGGCGAGAAGTGTGGATAATTACATCTCCACCTTTTCCACCATTACCGCCATCGGGCCCGCCACGAGGCAAAAGAGCTTCTCGGCGAAAGCTGACGCAACCAGGTCCGCCGCGACCAGAGGCTAAAGTGATTTTTACTTCATCGATAAACTTCATAACAGCACCGTATACGCAAGAACGCCACTATAGCATTTTTGAGCGGAAGCCCCGAAGGGGTTTAGACCATGGATGGTCTATACAACAAAAAAGGAGCCAAGAGTGGCTCCTTTTTATGTATTGAAAAAAAATCTTGGTGCTTATCGAAACTACCAATCTTTTCCAGCTGAGCCGGAAAGCAGACTAGACAGCTTTAGGATAAACACTGATTTTGAAACGCTCTTTAGAGAAACGTTCAAACTTTACAAGACCTTCGATAACAGAATAGATCGTGTAGTCACGACCCATTTTAACATTGTTACCCAAGTGGAATTTTGTTCCACGTTGACGAACAATGATTGTTCCTGGAAGAACTTTTTCTCCACCGAATCTTTTCACACCAAGTCGTTTACTCTGTGAATCACGACCGTTCTTCGTACTACCACCGGCTTTTTTACTTGCCATGACTAACCTCTCTTAAAGAATTAAAAGTTAAGCTTTCTTGGAAGTTTTCTTAGCTGCTTTTTTCTTCGCGCCAGTTTTAGTTGCTTTTTTCGCAGTCTTTTTAACTGCTTTCTTAGCAACTTTCTTTTTCGCTACTTTTTTAGCCGCTTTCTTAACAACTTCCGCAGTTCCTTTGTTCGCTGCGCGCTCTTTACGAGCGGCTACGCGAGCTTGTGCTTTTTCTGCACGAACTGCTGCAACGTCTACTACCTTTGCAGATTCGTCTGTCTTAGCCACTTTTCCATCAGGAGAAGTGATTGCTTTAACAAAAAGCTCTGTGAACTCTTGTTTGTGAGTCGCAAACTTTCTGTAACCTTGACGACGTTTCTTTTTGAAGACGATTTGTTTTCTTGTTTTAGCTTGTTTTGTAACTACAACAGTTACTTTCGCGCCTTTAACAAGAGGTTGACCAACATGAGTGGACTCACCACCAACCATCAAAATTTCGTTGATATCAAACTCAGCGCCAAGTTTCTGATCAAGCTTATCAACTTGAACTACGTCACCAGCTTGAACTTTATACTGTTTTCCGCCTGTACGAATAATCGCGTACATGTATTACCTCCAGCTACCCGAATTAAGCCCATCGTAAATGCCACCTTGCAGTAGGCTTTGTCAACCTATTACATGCTCTTTTTTTCAGCTTTTTAAGGGAGAAAGAGAGGTTAGCCTGAGCCCCCCTCAAATGCAAATCATTTTATATAAATTAGAGGAGGTCCAGCGTTTCAACTAAAGTCAGTATTTTCAACAGTTTATAGCCAAAACTCGGCAGCCACCCCGTCGTCACGGGGTGGGGGGTCCCCGTGCGTTAGTTTTCAACTTGAGTCTGATGTAAACAATGGTAGTTTAGGTCCATGCTAGAAACCATTCACATAGAAAGCGGCTCTTCCGACCAAGAGTATCAAGAGGCCTGGAGCCGACTTAAGAATGTCTTAAAGTCCACGGGGCGCATCTATTTGAATCCTCTGCCCAAACAAGAAGCTTTTTCGCCGGTAGAGGCCGACGAACGGGCCCTCGGCATCCGGGAGATCCACAACTGGTGTTCACTTATTGAAGAGTTTGTTGCTCAGGGCCTCGACACCGCGAAGACCAAAAATTTGTTCCGATATTATTTTGATAGACTTGGCCTCTATGTCGACCCCTCCTTCACGGAACTTATTCGCGATGGTGATGTCGTCGAGATCTATAGTATGGATTTCAAACGTCTCTTTTTTAACCCTGAGCTTTTTGATTATTCAAGCTATGCGCCTGACGAGATGTTTTCGGCTCCCTTTTGGAAGCTCTACCACCGCGACGAGGCCATCACTCTGAAGATACAAGAGCTTGTGCACTTGTTTATCTCAGGCGAAAAGAAGGCCCCTTTTGTTCCTGACATTCCCAGACACCTCGTCACCGAAATCAAGTCGGAGAAGCAGTATTCCTGCGAGGTGGATATAAAAGTTCTAGCTCCAGTTTACTTAGGCAGAGCCCTTGTTGGGGCTGCTGCCATAGAAAAACTCAAGCTCGTGCTTTCTTAAGCGGCCGCGGGTTTGCGAACTCGACCACTCTGATGTCTTTGATTCCACAGATTCTCTACCGCTTTAAGGGTGAAGGGATTTCCTAAAAGCTTGCATCTCTTGCGATCAAAAAGCATCAGATTGCATTTGTTATTGTACTTTTCCATAAGTGCAATCTCCTCAAAACCAATGCTGTCGCCAAGAGTGTTCACTTTTCTATCCGCACGCGCAACGCCCAAAGCCGAATCAAGCCCCAGATCAGACAGAACATGAAGGCCCAGGCGAATAACAAGTTCCGCAATCTTCACCCCAGCATATTCTTTTGATCGAAACTCCGGCGTCACTGTCAGGTACTCCATCGCCATAACCGAGTGAACGCCTCGATCTAGCATCAACGACTTCGCAACATCGGGTAGGGCCTTGAGATAGGAATGCGCCAATGAGGGCTGCTCTCTGAGATCAAACATACTGTATAGATGAAATCCAGCCACCGCGTCTCCAGATTGAAGAACAGCTAAAATTTTCGCGCGATGAAATTCATCTTTATTAAGAGTGGCGCCACGAGCTTCTACATCTTGGCTAAAAATGCCATACCAATGTTGGAAGCAGGTGTTTACAAGGTGCACCTCTTCCTCGCTGCGGTGACTTGTCATATCAATAAGGCGGTAACTGAGCTCCATTTGAATCCTCCGTAATTTCTAAACACAAACGCATTTTTCTTGATGCCCTCCCTATTCGGTGTAAAAATTATTTTTGTTTATGGAGAATTTGATGAATAAATGTGGCGATTTCTTAAGAAACTGTCGTGAAGCCCAGGGATTATCACAAAGAGACGTGGCCAACGAACTTGGCTACAACACAGCTCAGTTCATCTCCAACTGGGAGAGGGGTGTATCTCAACCTCCGATTCCGACCCTTAAAAAATTGGCTAAAATCTATAAGATTGATGCAGATGTTCTATTTAACGTGATTCTTGAGGCGCAGATTGAAATCGTACGCCAGACTTTACGCGAGAGATTTGTTGAGGAAAACAAGGCGATCTTAAATGCAGAGCGTGAGGCGACCAAAGCTTCATCTAAAAGCAGAAACTAGACTCTGCCGCCAGGGAAGAGTCTCGGGGGCGGCCTACACAAAGAAGATTTCGTATTGCTCTATGTGATAATTGGGCTCAATTTTAAACGCGACGGAACGACCCAGTTTTTTCTCAATATTCTCAAGGCTCTCCCCTTCAACCTCATAAATCCAGTCCACCACTTCGCTATGGCAGTGAACCACCACGTTGGTTTTCTTATTGATGAGCATATCGGCATCGCGCTCCAACTCGCGGAAGATTTCATTCGCCACGGTGGACTTTCGCTTGATGTATCCCTTGCCATCACAGTAAGAGCACGGCTCGCACAGTGTCTTGATAAGACTTGGGCGAATGCGCTTTCTGGTCATTTCAACCAGGCCCAGTTGCGACATGGAAACGATGTTTGTGCGCGCACGATCGCGCTGGAGTTCTTCGGCCAGGGCCTCTAAAACTTTCTCACGATGAGATTCTTTTTCCATATCGATAAAATCAATAATGATAATTCCACCACAGTTGCGAATTCGCAGTTGATGGGCGATTTCACGAACCGCTTCTAAGTTGGTTTTTAAGATCGTGTCCTCAAGATCCTTCTTGCCGACAAATTTTCCGGTGTTCACGTCTATCACCACCAAGGCTTCCGCCTCGTCGATGACAATATATCCGCCCGACTTCAGCCAAATCTTTCGCTCCATAGAGCGAGAAATTTCAATGTCGATATCGTAAAGATCAAAGAGCGGTTTTTGCTCCTCGTAAAGTACGATATTCTGTTTATACTTCGGCATGAACTGAGACACAAACTTCACTACTTTTTTGTGAATCTCAACATTATCAACCCAAACGCTCGTGACATCTTCACTCATTAGATCTCGGAGTGCGCGCAGCTCCACATCCAATTCCGTGTGAACATTGCCGGGAGTTTTTTTCTTTTCATAGTTTTTAAAGATCTCTTTGCTCAAGCGGTCGAGGTATTCGATATCCGCTTTTAACATCTCTTCAGAGGCTCCCTCACCCGCCGTGCGCACGATCACACCACCGGAAGGATTGATCTTTTGCACTAGCTTACGAAGACGCTCTCTTTCGGTATCGTCCTCAATACGACGAGAAATTCCCAGATGGCGTACCGTGGGCAGAAACACCACGAAACGGCCTGGCAGCGAAAGGTGCGTCGTCAAACGAGCTCCTTTGGTTCCCAGAGGATCTTTGGCAACTTGAACAAGAATGGACTGGCCTTCTTTTAGAAGCTCTTGAATAGGTGTTTTATTGCTTGTTGTCGGAAGTTTGTCGTCATCGCCTTCCATTTCCAAGGGCTCTTCCCGATCTACGCTAGATAAAAAATTATCGTCCACGTCTTCGCGGATATCGCCCACGTACAAGAAGGCCGCTTTATCTAGACCAATATCCACAAACGCCGCTTGCATTCCGGGCAAAACCCGAATGACTGTTCCACGATGAATAGACCCGACCAAGGTGGGGGATGTTTTTCGTTCAATTTTAAGATCGGAAAGAATCCCAGCATCAACATAGGCAACGCGAGTCTCTTGAGGTCTTACATTTATGAGAATTTCAGCTGACACAGTTTCCTCCCAGAGCCGCACGTTCACGAAACAAAGAATTTACCTTTAGTTCATTAGTCCAGAAACAAGACTCCTAGCAAATAGTATTTAATATTGAACCATATCTGACCGAAAAGATCATGGAAATAGCGCATTTAGGGGTGAACGATGGCAACAATTGATGAACTGTTTAAACTCATGGTCGAACAAGGCGCCTCCGACTTGCATATAACAAGCGGGGCTCCTCCCTATTTGCGTCTCCATGGAAACATGGTGCCATTGAACTATCGCGAGCTCACCAATCAAGATGTGCAAGGTCTGCTCTTCGAAATTCTTTCTGAAAAGCAGAAAAAAGCCTTCGTTGAAAAATGGGAGCTGGATTTTGCCTACACACTTCCTGGAGTGGGGCGCTTCCGTTGCAACATCTTTATGCAACGCAAAGGCCTCGGCGCCGTCATGCGTGTGATTCCGGAAAAAATTAAAACCGCGCAAGAGTTGGGGCTTCCTCCGGCTGTTATGGACATGATCGACTGTGATCGTGGATTGATCCTGGTGACCGGTCCGACCGGCTCTGGTAAATCAACGACTCTTGCTGCCATGATCCATCAAATTAACATGACTCGCGAAGCTCACATCATCACGGTGGAAGATCCTATCGAGTTCGTGCACCCGAACATCAAAGCCCTCGTCAACCAACGGGAAGTGGGAAGTCATACGAAGAGCTTTTCTAATGCTCTGAAGGCCGCCCTTCGTGAAGACCCAGATATCTTGCTTGTCGGTGAGTTGCGTGACCTTGAGACCATCTCTTTGGCATTAACTGCGGCAGAAACAGGACACATTGTGTTCGGCACACTTCACACCAACAGTGCGGCAAAAACGATCGATCGTATCATTGACGTTTTCCCTGCAGGACAACAACAGCAAATTCGAACGATGCTCGCGGAAAGTTTGCGTGGCGTCGTTGCTCAAACGCTCTTCTCTCGCGCCGATGGACAAGGTCGTGTGGCGGCTTATGAGATCATGAGAAACTCCAAAGCCATCTCCAACCTAATTCGTGAAGGAAAGGTGCATCAGATCACCTCGGCCATGCAAACGGGATCCAGTCAAGGTATGGTTCTTTTCGAGAAATACATCGAAGATCTGGTTCGCAAAGGAAAGGTTTCGGCAGCCGATGCCAAGACCTTCTTGGGCCAAGCCGGCGGCGGAGACACCACCGTTCAAGGAACCGTGGCGGGAGCCGCTCCGGGGGGGCGCACTAAAGTTGGCTAACTAGAAATCAAATTGAAACTGAATCATCGGAGGGGTTTTAGCCATTGAAGCTAAAACCCTTCTGCTTTTTTGGTCCTGATCAAAGGCCTGCGAATAATCATAACTTGGCGACGTAGGCCGCGAAGAGTCATAGGCAACATATCCGACACCACTCACAAAACCAACCAAAGCACCTAGGGTTATATTCTCGGTGTGCTCTTGAGGCTCCCCGTAAAAGGACAGCGTGCTTAGACCCAACACGGCACCCCCCAGGCTGGCAAAGAGGACCGTCGCAATGTTGCGCTTCACGGTTCTGTCGGTCTGCGAAAAAGAGGCTTGAGAAGTGAAAAGGACTAGTGTCGCCAATAAAATCGAGGTCCACTTCTGTGGTGTCATGATTGCCTCCTGCAATGAACTGAGATAACTTTCTTTATTTAAACATTCCGAGGTGCCCCGTGCAACTAAGTCGTTATATTGATCACACCCTTTTAAAACCCGAAGCTCAGCTTGCGCAAATTGAAAAACTTTGTGGTGAAGCTAAAGATCATAGCTTCTTCAGTGTTTGCGTGAATACGTCTTACGTGACGACCTGTGCGCAACTGCTGTCTGGATCTACGGTGAAAGTTTGTTGCGTGGTCGGCTTCCCCTTGGGAGCTATGGACTCCGCAAGCAAAGCCTTTGAAACACAGACTGCCATTAAAAACGGTGCCCAAGAAATTGATATGGTTATTCATGTCGGTGCTTTGAAGGATCGACGCCTTGATTATGTCCGTGATGATATCAAAGCCGTCGTCAAGGCGGCTCAGGGACACACGGTTAAAGTTATCATTGAAACTTCCCTTCTTACCCAAGACGAAAAGGTTCTTGCCTGCCAAGCCGCCCTCGAGGCCGGGGCTCATTTCGTTAAGACGTCCACTGGCTTTGGTGGGGGCGGCGCGACCGTCGATGATGTTAAACTTATGAAATCCATCGTGGGTTCGCAAATGGAAGTAAAAGCCTCTGGGGGAATTAAGGATCTTGCTCAAGCCCATGCGATGATTGAGGCGGGGGCGACCCGCTTGGGAACAAGCTCTGGCATCACCATCGTTCAAGGTGGCACTGTGCAAGGAGGCTATTAATGGCTTTTCTTCCTGCAGAGATTATTAAAATCAAAAGAAATGGCGGAGCTCTTTCGTTTGATGAGATCAATGAATTTATTTTGGGCTACTCTCGAGGCCATATTCCCGACTACCAAATGTCTGCCTTATTGATGGCCATTTATTTTCGAGGCATGACTTCTGAAGAAACGCTCTCTCTCACTAAGGCCATGCTTCATTCTGGTGAGGTCGTGGACTTTTCTTCTCTTCCCCAGTTTAAGGTGGATAAACACTCCACCGGCGGCGTCGGCGATAAGACCAGTTTAATTCTTGGACCTATTGTCGCGGCAGCGGGCGTGCCAGTTCCGATGATCTCGGGCCGCGGCCTGGGACATACTGGAGGCACGCTTGATAAGCTTGAAGCCATTCCTGGGTTTAATACGCAAAAGTCATTGCCAGAATTTATCGAGCTGGTTCGCAAACATCTTATTTGTTTTATCGGACAGACCAAAGAGATCTGCCCTGCGGATAAAAAAATCTATGCCCTTCGTGATGTCACAGCGACGGTTGAAAGTCTTCCCCTGATCTGTGCCTCGATTATGTCCAAGAAGTTGGCCGAAGGAATCGACGGACTGGTTCTTGATGTGAAGTATGGCTCTGGAGCTTTCATGAAAACCCCTGCACTTGCCGAAGAGCTTGCTTTGAATCTGATGTCGATTGCTCGAGGTTACGGAAAAAAAGTCACGGCGCTCTTAACCAACATGGATCAACCCCTGGGCCGCTATGCGGGGAACTCTTTGGAGGTCGAAGAATGCGTCGCGATCATGAAAAACGAAAAATTCATCGGCCCCGCTGGCTATGACCTATATCATGACACTCGCGAACTCAGCTTGCGCCTTTCTGCGCACATGTTGCTTTTAGCAGGTGTCGGGAAAAGCGAAGACGAGTCCTACAAGATTGCAAATGATATTTTGGTTTCAGGAAAAGCCCTGGCAAAATTCGAGGAGCTTTGTTCTATCCATGGCGGAGCTCTTGAAAAGCTTCCCAAACCAAAACATAACATTGTCGTAACGTCTGAGAAATCAGGCTTTATCCACGGCTTTCACACCGAGAGCATTGGCGTTGCGGGAATTCTTATCAAAGCAGGAAGAGCGCAAACCTCCGACATCATTGCGCCCACGGCGGGAATCGAATTTCATGTTAAGGTGGGGGATGAAATTCAAGCAGGAGATGCAATCTTCACACTGCATGGCGATGATAAAGATTTACTTCAATCGGCGCTTCCCTTGCTTAAATCTGCCATCAATATTTCCTTGCCAAAAATTGCAAAGCCTAGTTTGATACTCAAGACTTTGAGTTAATACTCTGGAATAAAGGAACTCACTTGGTACTCAATAAACTTCAAGAAACCGTCAGCTATATTCGCACTAAATCTTCGGCAAAACCGAAGGTGGGTGTGATATTGGGTTCGGGTCTTGGGGCTTTTGTCAAAGATGTTGAGATCGAGTGCACTCTTCCTTACAAAGAGATTCCGCACTTCTCGCCCCCCACGGTTGAGGGGCATTCGGGAAATCTTATTTTCGGCAAGGTGGACAATCAGTCCATCGCGATTTTACAAGGCCGCAATCACTACTACGAAGGTCACAGCATGGAAAGTGTTGTGTTCCCCACTCGCACACTGGCGATGCTAGGAATTGAAACCTTAATTCTTACCAACTCTGCAGGTGGTTTTGGTGAAAACATGCAGGCCGGAGATTTTATGATCATCGAGGATCATATCAATCTGATGGGCACAAATCCTCTGATGGGACCCAACATCAAAGAACTCGGACCTCGCTTTCCCGACATGACAGAGGCTTACGATAAGCGCCTGATCGAGATCATGGAAAAATTATTGCAGAAACAAGGCACTCGTTATCACAAAGGTGTTTATTGCGGCGTCAGTGGACCTACTTACGAGACTCCGTCAGAAGTTCGCTACTTGAAGTTGATCGGCGGCACGGCTGTCGGCATGAGTACGGTTCCCGAATCTATTGCCGCAAACCACTTAGGCCTTCGTGTAGCAGCCCTCAGTTGTATTACAAATTTGGCAGCGGGTATTTCATCTCAAAAGCTTTCCCACGATGAAGTCACCGAAACCGCCAAAAGAGTTGAGCTTCAGTTCAGTTCTTTTTTACGAGAGTTCATCACACAAATCTAGCTCTCATCAAAGGTCCAGTTTTAGACCTTCTAGCCTCAAAATAAGACATATAATTTCCGAAGAGCTAACCGGTCGGGCCGACTGCTTGAGTCCTATTGATGGGACCAGATGGGCCCGCACAGGGAGTGAACATGGATGTTCAAAAGATTCTCTCGGCGGTTGCTTGCATCTTCGTTTTAGCATCTTGTAGCAACAATAAGTCGAGCAGTTCTGTATTTCCGGAAAATGGCGCCTTAGATTCAAGCGCCTGCATGGGTCAAGCCATCGAAAACAAGTTTATTGTTCAATGGGAAGATGGAAAATTCACCGTCGAGTCCGCTGAAAATGCCGACGCCTTTACTAAAAACTTTATTGAGCCTCAGCTTGAAAAAATTAAGTTTGTAGAATTTGATCGCCAACTTCAAGTCGACAAGACCGATGAAGTTCGCGCCAGCGGATTCACCGACAGCTGGGGGCAAGATAAAATCTCGGCGCGCTCTGTGTGGGCTCAAGGGGTTTACGGTCAAAATATCAAAGTCGCCGTTGTTGATGCCTACGTGGATTATACCCATCCACAACTTCAACCACGTATTGCCATCAACACCCAAGAAATTCCTAACAATGGAATCGATGACGACGGAAATGGTATTGTTGATGACTACTATGGAGCAAGTTTCGTTTCTGTTCCCAGCAGCAATCCCACTCCCAGTGCTCACGGTTCCCATGTCGCCGGAATCATTGCGGCAGATCCCCGCTTTGGATCTGTCGAAGGGGTTGCCCCTCAGGCGCAAATCATCCCGGCTCAATTTATTGCCAATGATGGTGGCGGATCATTAGGGGATGCCGTTTTGGCTTTGCAGTATTCGGCCAGCCGCGGAGCTAAAGTCATCAATGCCAGTTGGGGTGGAGCCCCGTGCGTGGCCTCTTTGCGCAACACCTTTCAAGAACTACAAAATAAGGGAATCCTTGTCGTTGTCGCGGCAGGAAATGATGGCCGGGATATCGATGTCTATCCAGAGTTCCCCGCCTCTTTCAACATCGGCACACAAATCACCGTGGCCGCTTCGTCAATGAGTGACTTTATGACCTCTTGGTCAAACAGTGGTTTTGAATTTGTTCATGTTGCCGCGCCAGGAGAACATATCTTGAGTACCGTTCCGGGCAACACCACGGCTTATATGGATGGAACAAGCATGGCCGCTCCTTTTGTTAGCGGAGCTGCGGCTTTGATTTGGAGTGCTCGTCCCCAGGCGACAGCGGTGCAAGTTAAAACCGCTCTTTTGAAGTCGGTTGACGTGTCCCCAGGACACGAATTTAAAGTAAATACTCGAGGACGCATTAACGTCGAAAAGGCTCTTCAGGTCTTGAAGCAGTTAGTCCCATAAAATCAACAAGATAGGGTGTATATTGCGGGGCATAATGAGTATGCTCCGCGTCTCTAGTTTTAAGATGATTCCTTAAGCCCCCATGGTAGATTGGTTCCTTGTTTTTTAAGGGATCAGACCCTTCATATAAAAGGAATCATATGAGCACAGAAATTTCCTCTGGCATTCAAGCTCGCCTTAACGACCTTGAAAAAAGAAACGACGCCGCGATGGCCGGCGGGGGCGCTGCCCGCATTGCAAAACACAAACAAGGTGGTCGCCTGACCGCGCGCGAGCGCATCGACATTCTTGTCGATCCGGGAAGTTTTGTTGAAATGGATCGTTTCGTTACTCACCGATGCACCAACTTCGGAATGGATAAGACCGTTGTTCCCGGCGATGGCGTCATCACCGGCTATGGTCGCATCAATGGCAAATTGATCTATGTATCTTCACAGGACTTCACCGTTATTGGTGGATCCATGTCCCGGACTCAGGCCAACAAAATCTGCAAAGTGATGGATTTGGCCATGAAGAACGGAGCTCCGTTTATCTCCATCAACGACTCTGGCGGGGCCCGCATCCAAGAGGGCATCGAGTCCCTTGGCGGATATGCCGACATCTTCACTCGCAACACCATGGCGTCGGGCTTAATCCCTCAGATTACAGCCATTATGGGGCCTTGTGCGGGCGGTGCGGTTTATTCTCCGTCAATCACTGATTTTGTCTTCATGGTTAAAAATACCAGCTACATGTTCGTCACGGGTCCTGATGTTATTAAGACGGTGACTCATGAAGAAGTTACGAAGGAAGAACTTGGGGGCGCGACGACTCACTCCGCGAAATCGGGCGTGGCTCACTTTGCTGCAGAAGATGACAAACATTGTTTGTTGCTCATTCGCGAGCTGATGAACTTCCTTCCTTCAAACAACTTGGACGATGCGCCGATCTTGCCAACAAATGATCGTCCTGATCGTGTGACCGAGGCTTTGAACACTTTGATCCCAGAAAATCCAAAGAAGCCTTACGATATGTTGGGTGTGATCACCGAGTGTGTGGATGAAGGATATTTCCTTGAGACTCACAAACACTACGCTCAAAACATCATTGTCGGTTTTGCGCGTTTCAATGGTCGCCCGGTCGGAATCGTCGCCAATCAGCCCAATGTTCTTGCTGGCTGCTTGAATATCGAAGCGTCTCGCAAAGCGGCTCGTTTTATCCGCTTCTGTGATGCGTTCAATATTCCCATCGTTTCTTTTGTCGACGTGCCTGGCTTCTTGCCTGGAAAAGATCAGGAATGGAACGGCATCATCACTCACGGAGCAAAACTTCTTTATGCTTACGCTGAAGCCACGGTTCCAAAAATCACCGTGATCACCCGTAAAGCGTATGGTGGTGCTTATATCGTGATGGGCTCTAAACTTTTAAGATCCGACGTGAACCTCGCCTACCCTTCCGCGGAAATTGCCGTGATGGGTGCCGACGGTGCGGTTAGCATCATCTTCCGCGAAGAGATCAATAAAGCTAAAGACCCTGCCGCTGAAAGAGCCCGCTTGACGGCGGAGTACGAAGCGAAATTCAGCAATCCGTATGTTTCCGCTGAATTGGGATACACCGATGAGGTGATTGAGCCTGCGATGACTCGCAAGCGCATCATCGATTCTTTGGAGATGTTAAAGTACAAACGCGACATCACTCCGGCGAAGAAACACGGTAACATTCCTCTCTAGGAATGGATTAAGGAACTATTATGGCATTGTTTAAAAAAATCTTGATCGCAAACCGTGGAGAAATCGCTATTCGCATCACTCGCGCTTGTCGTGAGTTGGGAATTGCCTCCGTGGCGGTATTCTCAGATGCAGATCGCGACAGTCTTCATGTCTTTTTGGCGGATGAGGCCTACCATATCGGACCCTCACCCTCTAAAGAAAGTTATTTGAACTACAACAAAATCATCGAGGTCGCCAAACAAGCGGGCGTCGATGCGATTCACCCGGGTTACGGATTTCTTTCTGAGAACACCGTTTTCGCCAAGGCCCTCGAGGCGGCTGGGATCACCTTTATCGGGCCGACGGTCGCAAACATCGAAGCTATGGGAGACAAATTGTCTGCCAAAGCTTTGATGAAAAAAGCGGGCGTCCCCACGGTCCCTGGCAGCGATGGCGGCGTCGACACGGTCGAGCAGGCTCAAGCTGTTGCCGAGAAGATCGGTCTGCCCGTAATCATCAAGGCCTCCGCTGGTGGCGGCGGTAAAGGGATGCGTGTGGTTCGTAAAATGGACGAACTGGAAAGTGCTTTCCGCGCGTGTCGCTCTGAGGGGCAAAACTATTTTGCCGATCCTACGGTTTATATTGAAAAATTCATCAACGATCCAAAACACATTGAAATCCAAGTGTTCGGCGATAAACACGGTCACCATGTGCATTTGTTTGAACGTGAGTGTTCGGTTCAACGTCGTCATCAAAAGATCATTGAGGAGTGTCCGTCCCCGTCGGTGCCGCATGAAGTTCGTCTGCGCATGGGCGAGGCAGCCGTTCGTGCTGCGAAACAAATTAATTATGTCGGCGCAGGAACCATCGAGTTTATCTTTGATAACACAACAAAAGAGTTCTACTTCATGGAGATGAACACCCGTCTTCAGGTGGAACATCCGATCACGGAAATTGTGACCGGATATGATTTGGTAAAAGAACAAATCTATGTGGCCGCCGGAAAGCCTTTGTCCTTCAAACAAGAGGACATTAAACAAAAAGGCCACGCCATCGAGGCGCGAATCTGTGCGGAAGATCCGATTACTTACAAACCCCATCCCGGAACCATCCGCGCTTGTCGCCATCCGCAAGGACCGTTCATGCGTGTGGATTCTTATGCTTATCCTGGTTATGAAGTTCCCATCTTTTATGATCCAATGATCGCAAAAGTGATTACCTGGGGCGAAACACGGGAAGAGGCCATCGATAGAATGCAGCGCGCGCTCAGCGAATTTGTTCTAACCGGAATCAAAACCAACATCGTTTTGCATAAAACGATTTTGGACCACCCCAAATTCCGTGATGGTTCCTACACCACTCAGTTCATCGAAAAGAACTTCGAGGTGATCGAGCCTCAACTCTTTAAAGAGGTGGAAGATCCGGTGTTCCTCATTGCGGCGGCCATCACCGCTTACAATGATCGTAAATCCAAAGACGTGCGTCAGCTCAATCTGACTTCCAACTGGAAGCGCGTGGGCCGCAAACTTCAATTAAGGACGTAACTATGTACTTTGAAGCAGAACTCAAAGGTAAAAAATATAAAGTCGACGTAGCCGAACAAAAGAATTCCTGGAAGCTCTCTTTACAAGAAGAGGGCAAAGAGTGGGTTCATTACGACATCTCCAAACGCGACTACAAACAAGCCGAGCAGTACATCAGCTTTCTTTTTGAGGGAAAGTCTTATCTCATTGATGTCATTGGGCAAGACACTGAGTACACGGTGTTTACAAGAAACTCTTTCCGCGCCATCAAAGTCTTCAACGACGAAATGCTTTTGCATGAGTCTTTGAAAAAAGGCGGCGGTTTCGGCGGCGATCAAGAGCTCAAAGCCGGTATGCCAGGAAAGATCATCGAGATTTTTGCTAAAGAAGGTGAAATCGTGAAAGCCAATAAGCCGCTTTTAATTATGGAAGCGATGAAAATGGAAAACGAAATGCGCGCTTCTCGTGATGTGAAAATCAAAGAGATCAAGGTTAAGCAAGGGGACTCTGTCGAGTCTGGAGCTGTTCTAATCAAATTCGAAGAGCCATAAAAAAGGGGCTGATTCTGATCTGTACCCCAAAAAGTGGACTTTTAAATAAAAGGGAATACCCTGAGTTTA
>NZ_JBLJBT010000015.1:0-133903 GCF_047637665.1 Bdellovibrio sp.
AGGCAGTCTTTGCACATGGGACATCAGGTCTTCGCGCAAATGAAAAAGCATTCTATTTCCGAAAATCTGGAAAAGATATACATTGGCGAATGAAAAACAGGATCTAAAGATCTCTAGAACAAGATAGACGTAGGCCACTTGCGTGAAGATGGAATAGTCTTTTTCTTTCACGCCGTGATCAATGGCATAACCGATCAAAGCGGGAATCAGACGCGCGGCAATTGCACCGCCAGCGACAGCAAAGATGGCCGAAAATAAAAGGACCTTTTCTTTGCGAGCATAGGGCCAAAGTCTTTTGAATAAAATCGGATAGGTGATTTTGGTCTTCACCAAATCTTCATGCATGAAGTTTTCACTCACGGTGATCCCCCTGACCTTGGATTTGCACGATTTTTTGGAACGTCGGGCTGACCTTCAAGACCTCCGCGTAGGGCCCCCAGGCTTCGACGTGACCCTCTTTAAGAATTAAGAGTTTGTCGACGCCCTTCAGGGATGAAAGACGGTGGGCGACAATAATGCGACTCATGGTCGAATGGCTTTTCGCCAATTCTTCTTCAATGGCTTTTTCTGTTTTCGTATCCACGGCGCTGAGGGAGTCATCCAAGACAAGGACCGGAGTTTTCATGATCAGGCCGCGCGCAATTGTCAGGCGCTGCTTTTGCCCACCGGAAAGATTGACGCCTCTTTCTCCTAATTGAGAATCGTATTTATGGGGTAAAGAGTCGATTTCTTTGCTGAGATCCACGATCTCCGTCATACGCAGAATTTCTTCTTCCGAAGCTTTTTCGCGCAGACCAAAACTGACATTATCAGAGATGCTTTCGCTGAACAAAAAGGCCTCTTGGGGAACCAAAAGGAACGTTTTGCGAAGAGACTCTTGTTGGATGTCTTCAAGAGGAATCCCATTGATCAGGATTTGCCCTTCTTCGAGAGGGTACATTCGAGAAAGGAGATGCAGCAAAGTCGTTTTGCCGGCACCCACAGGTCCCATGATTCCTAAACTCTCGCCGGCTTTCAGGGAAAAGGAGATATCCTTGAGTACATAGACAGAACTGCCCTTGTGTTTGTAAGACACATTCTTAAATTCAAGACTTTCAAATTTCTCAATCACATAGGTGCCGTTATCCGGGATGTCGGTTTCGGTGTTGAGAACTTCTTTGATGCGATCAAAAGAAGCATAACCTTTTTGGAAGTAAGAAAACCCCATACCCAGTGCGGTCATCGGCCAAACCATCTTCTGAATGTAGCGATGGAAGGCCACAAAGGTGCCGATGGTGACGGCGCCTGAATAGACGTCGTCTTTGGCAATAAAGAGGAGTATCACGCTTCCTGAGGTCACGCCAAACTCCATCACGGGCATAAAAAGGGCATCAATGCGGGCGACCTTATTGCACGCGTTTTCAAAAGCCGAACTGACGCCATTAAAAAGGCGAGTGCGGTTGTCTTCTTGGGCGAAACTTTTAATAACACGAATGCCGCCCACTGTTTCCTGAGCGACTCCCGTCAACTCTGAGAAGCGATCTTGTTGGGCTTTGTAGTTGGCATGAATCAGGCGCATCACCCTCCAGATCAGAAAAGGAACCAGAGGAAGGAAGATCAAAGTTTTCCAAGTCCATTCCCAGTTCATCGTAATCATGATGGGAAGGACTACGGCAATAATGATAACCCCATCGGCCAGAATCAAAAGCCCCGGGCCGATAGCTTGTCGAAAGGATTGCACGTCGTTGGTGAGAAGGCTCATCAGCTCGCCGACCTGATTTTTATGAAAAAAATTGGGTCCCAAAGAAGTGATTTTGTGAAACAACTTCTGACGAATGTGTTCGGCGGCAAAGGTGTGGAATCTTCCAAAATGAGTGCGCCACCCATAGCGAGTGATGGCGAGGCCCGACATGATGGCTAAAAAGAGCAAGCATGTTTTGCCAATCTCATCGAGGGGAGACTGCTTTTCAATTTGATCAATCGCTGTTTTCATAATCAGCGGATAGATGCCATCAAGAGCATTGGTCACCACTAAAAAAAGCATCCCCAAGCTGAAGGCTCGGGGATTATTTTTAATGTAGTACCAAAGCGGACGTTTTAATAGAAGTGAGTTGTCTGAGGGACTTTGCATTCTGGGAAGACTCTAGTTAATCCTTCCCGAGTCGGCAAGTGTTTTGGACTCGGCGATAGTTTTGCTCCAGGCGTCGTTCAAAGGCCTTTTGTTCCCAGCCATAAAAGAAGGGTCTTCTTTGTAGAAAACGGTTTAAGATGAACTTCAAAATTCTCATAGGTCCTCCTTCGTTCGTCAAATTTAGAATCGGCCGATCAGTGCTATAATTCAATACCCTTGCAAAGAGTATCATCTTGTAATACTCTGGTTTTGGAGGCTGAGATGTCACAAATTGACCAGTTCTTGAATTCTTTGAAAAGATCTTTAAAAGCGAAGAATATTCTATATCGGGATCTCGCCAAGGCTTTGGGTTTGAGTGAATCCAGCGTAAAAAGAATCCTTTCCAATAAAAGCCTCAGTCTGGAGCGCTTGGAAGAAATTTGTCGCGTGGCCGACCTCAGTTTTTCAGAGGTGGTGAAGTCCGCGAATTTAGAAGAAGCAAGTCAGGTTGTGACTTTGACTGATGAGCAGGAAAAGGCGTTGGCCGAAAATGCCCGCTTGTTGCATTACTACATGATGTTGCAGGAAGGGAAGACCCCGCAAAAAATTGAACGGGAATATCAGATCACCAGTTCTGAATCGAAAAAATATCTTTTCCAGTTGGATCGCCTGAACCTCATTGAGTTGCATCCCCGAGACAAAGTGAAATTCAAACGTCAGGGCTTTTTGCGTTTTCATCGTGATGGCCCGGTGGGAAAAGCCTTGTTTGAGCAGACCAAATCCAGCTATTTGAATTACGATTTTCGCACCGAAGACTACATTCGTTTTTCGTTATTGAAAATAAGCCCTCCGTCTTTGGCAAAATACAAAACGAAGCTCGAGCGCATCTTAATCGAGATGCAAGAAGAAGCGCGTTTTGAGTCCGAACACAATGTTTCGGTTGTGGATACGGGGCTTTTGTTGGCGTTCCGTCCTTGGCAGTATTCCTATATGGGAGCGATTAAAAAGAAAGAGTAGGGGGGGGAAGCGCGGGCCTCAGGGGAAGCTAGGCGTCGCGACTATTACTTTTGACTATTTTTTAAAATTGCATTTGTTGTCTTCTTTTATTTTTTAATATTAGTTGGATTTCTTAATTTAAATTTTTCAGAAGTCATCGTGGCATTTTTTTTGTTTGAGCCCCGCGTGTTTCGCGACGAGGACATTGTGGGCTCGACATAATATTCGGAGATTGGAGAGATCATTACTTCCGCCAAGACCCAAGGGATGGCGGTGGTCGATTTCGAGTTGATATTGAGATGTGCATCGCTGCCCTGTTTTGGGATTTTTGTATTCGCAATGATGATCGGCTTTCTTCAATAAAAAGCGCTTGTAGTGAATGGGAATATACTTGCGAGGCGTTTTCTGTGGAGATACCAGCAGCAGAGAAGTAACACTTCCCTTTGGAACTGATGTGGATAAAGACGTTAGTAATCCTGAATTTGAATCTAAACTTGAGTTAATGTCTTTTGGCTTCGTAGCGGTGGCGGAGTGAGTCGAGTTCTGGAGTTTTTTGTAATTAAACTTTTTAGCCAAAGCAGTAATCACCTCGGACCAACTTCCATCTGGGCAAATATGCGATAAAAGATTTTTCGCTGTTTCTAGTTCCGAAAATTGTTCCTGCGTGAGCGTAACCTCCAAGCGAACAGAGCCCTCCTTTTGAGGCTGGATCTTTTCATGAACCACAACAGGCAAATCCATTTCAAGAGCCAAGGTCTTTTGCGTCTCCCAGGAGTTTTTATTTTCTAACTTGTTTAAAACGTCCAAAGTTCTTTCGGTAGAAATGTTTTCGCCAGCCTTCGCACTTTCCTTAAGGCACTTTTGGACTTGAGTTAGTTGCGTAAGATTTAAATGCCCCTCTTCAATCTTTTGGGCCACTGAGGGAATTTGTTTTAATAATCGCGCCGACTGCAAACGACGATAAGCACTGCCTTCAGAATACCCCAGCCCCCGAGTCAAATAGGCATACATGCCATCATACCCCATTTCCACAAAAAGCTTTCGTTCTTCTATTTCTGCGATATGAAGTAAAACTAGGTGCGTGATCTTTCGTTCAGAGCGCACCAGTTTTTCCATTCTGAAGATCAATTCATTATTAGAAATTTGCGTGAAATTCATCGTGCTCTCCTTTGCTTGAAAGCAAGATATATCACGACATTTTGGGTTTGATTTTCGAGGCTTTTTCAATAGGTCGGGTATTGAAAGATAGGAGTGAGATTTGTCTTTAAAGGCACCTTATCGAGCCATGAGGCGATTTGAATTTACACAAAGAGGCCCCACGCGTCTGCGAAAGAATCTTTCAACCTCGGCAAAATTTGAATCCCAAAAAGTACCCGCAAGAAAAATCTTCATTACAATTATATTTATGCGACACAGACCTATCATTCATGGCTGCAAACATTTTAGCAAATCTCCCACTTCATGTTATATGTGCGCGGGGAAGCTCCCCCAGCTCCTTGCACCACCTCACCAACAACGCAAGGCGCCCTCGCTACGTAGACACATGCGGACCTTCCCCTCATGTTAATCGAGCGTAGTACTGTCTTATCATGGAAGGGATATATGCTGGGAAAGCTGAGCTCTTAAATTTCGGCAGCTCTAATTTCATCATCGTCGTCGATTGTTTTTATGAAGTTATAGAACAGAAATGTATCTAGGACTATTGTCGAGAGTCGCCATTGTGCGGCTACGAGCTTTCTGTGAGAGATATTGTAGGCAATCTATTTAAACACTACAGAGAAGTGTCGAGAAGACCCAGGGGACTCTTTGGGGTTTTTCTAGCCGATATGGGGATTAGAGATTGGGTAATATCGAAAATCAAGACATCACAACATCTAACGATATTCCAATGAATGAGTTGATGGGGCTTCTTGCAACCCAGGGCTTTGGCAGCTCGATTTTTTATGATGTTTTCTACTCAATGGCAATCAATGCCAGTTTGAAGGATCTTTTATGAGTAGGCTATTCGCATATATACTTGCGCCACTCATGTTTTCATTGCCGGGTTTTGCGGTGGCGCAACATAAAGGCATCAACTTTCAGGCGGTGATCAAAAAACCGGATGGTACTTATCCGAGTGCGAGTGGGTTGACGGTCACTCTTCAGATTTTAGACCCCGTGACGAACTGTATTTTAAGAGAAGAAGAACACTCCGGTAAAAATGTTTCCAACGGATATTTGAATTTGGTTATCGGTGATTTAAGTTCTACGACTCCGACGGGGAAAAATCCTTCTCCAGTTCTATCTATCACTGAGGTGATGGATAATAGTAAGCAAAGAACCGGGTTAAAATGTGTTGATATCAACAATAATATCATCGCCAGCAATCAGACGTACATCCCGTCAAATTTGGATCGCCGTGTTTTGCGGGTTCGTTTAAATATTCAAGGTGATGAAGTCGTGAGCGACTTTAATATGCGGGCGGTGGCGTTTGCTGTGAATTCCGAGATGCTGAATAGTAAAACGGAATCAGATTTTGTGAACATCAATAACGCCAAAGGCGTCACTAAAGACAATGTTGAAAGCATCTTTGAAAGATTCACGAAGTTAGATTCGATATTGAATAGTACAAAATTGGATGGGTTATTAACACGAACGAATACGGGCGGAGACAGTTTATCCGTGAATGTCACGGGGAACGCGGCAACAGCTACGACGGCTGCCAATATTACTGGAGGTATCAATACGTTACTTCCATCGCAAATAGGCCAAAGTGGAAAGTACCTAAAAACGGATGGAAGCAATGTAAGTTGGGAGACTGCAGGTGGAGGCTCAGGCGGTGGAGGTTTAGCAAGTGTGGGTCTAAGTCTGCCTTCAGATGTATTTCAAGTCACAGGAAGTCCTTTAACGGCGGATGGGTCCATAAGCTCCAGTTTTAAGTCTCAAACCCAAAAACAAGTGTTCGCGGCACCTAATGCCACAGATGGGACTCCCTTATTCAGACAACTTCAAGTGAGTGATATTGGTAACGCAAAAAGTGCTGCGCTTTACGATGTGCCAGTTACAGGAGATGCGGGAACTACTCAAGTGGTCAAAGGTGATGACTCAAGACTTGTGGACGCGAGAATGCCCATTGATAGCTCGGTGACGACATCTAAAATTGCTAACGCTGCGGTCACAGATGCAAAGATAGATACCGTGTCGGGCAGTAAAATCACAGGAACTGTTGGGAGCGGTGCCTTGCCTGTGGCGAGTGAGACGACTGTTGGAATTGTGAATATCATTGCACAAAGCTTTAAAGGCGTAAAAACCTTTATTGATAATGTGATTCTGCAAGGAAGTCTCACGGTATCGGGGACGATTTCATCAGCGAGTCTTTCGTCGTCAGGTGAAGGAAGTTTTGATCGCATTAAAGTTGCCAACTCAAGTGCCACTTGCAATGGCACCACCGAAGGGTCCTTAAAATATAATTCGACAAGTAAAAAAATGGAGTATTGCAACGGCACAAGTTGGACGAATATTTCAACGGGGGTTCTTGCCAACCTTTCCATCGGCGCGCCGAGTAGTTCATTGGTCAAATCAGGTCCTGTGGCTTTCGATGTTATATATGGAGGTACAGATGTCAGCACGATCAGCCTTGCAAGTGGTAATATCACATTAGGTGGCACCGCAACGGTCGGATGCTCTGTTACTTCAATCGCTGGCACTGGTGGGACTCGAACCGTAACGGTCAATGGTTGTACTGGTACGGGCACAGTGAATATCTCTGTGGCGGCAAACACCGCCAAATCAACAACGGGTGAAGATGCTCCCGCAGTAGGGCCATCAACAAGTTATAATGTGGATAATACCGGCCCGACCGCGCCCACAGGCGTGACTCTGGGATCGGTCCCGAACAACTTAACAAATTCGCCTACCATTACTTACACAGCCGCCAGTGATATCGGCGGAAGTACGGTCGCGAATCATCAGGTGCAGATCATCAAAACCTCAGATAGCAGTGTGATAAGAGCTTGGACGAATCACACCAGTGGCAGTGATGTGGGCTCACTGACTCTTGCGACCAATACTCAATATAGTGTTTTAGTCAGGGCGGTGGATGCCTTAGGGAACTTAGGCACATCAACGACAGCGGTGAATTGGACAAGTATCAATGATCCATGTTTGGGATCGCCGACCCCAGGGACAGTTTGTACCGGAGGGGCAATCTTCCTGGGAAGTTTAAGTCCCGGGGCAACAAGTGGAAGCGGTACGGATAAATATATGACAACTCCAGGAGGATGTGGCGAGATCCCGGCGGGACAGATTGGTGGCGGTTCGGGATCGACTGCTTGGCCTAACTCTGACTTTACTCCGACTTGTTCTGGTGCGGATGGCTTGGGCAAATATTGGAACGATGGAACGGGTAACTTTTACGATATCCCGTCGCTACCAAATTGGACATCGACAATGGGAACTGGCTATGGAGCTTCGAACACGGATCAAAACTATGGAGCTACTAATACCACAAATATAGTGGCGATCACATCGTCCGGGCAAGGTGGTTACCACGCGGCCGCGAGATACTGTGATAGGTTAGTCTATGGTGGTTACAGTGATTGGCATTTACCGAATCGTTATGAGCTGAATTTAATGTACACGAATAAGGGATCAATCCCAGGTTTGGATGTTGGTGTTTGGTACTGGTCGTCCACGGAGGCTGACAGCATTTATTCGTGGGTGCAGCGGTTTTCTGACGGCAACCAGAGTGTCGACGGCAAGGGCAACAATTACTTGGTTCGGTGTGTGCGGAGATTTTGATGTTACAATGTGGCATCGAAAGGACCCTTTGACTCTTTTTAAGAGGAAAAGAGTTTACAGTACCAGCTAAAGATGTCAGTAGCAGCGGTAAAAGATTTTTTCCCGCGATGATAAGTTCATTCCTCACCCGCCGGCTCCCTCCGTCAAATCTTTAAACACCCCTCTCTTTTTTTCTAAGCCCCCTCTGTAACGGCCAAAGGTCCCGAGGGCATGATATAACGGGTTATGTCTTTTCTGAGATGGGCCCTTTCTATTTTTATTTCGGTTGTGGCGGTCAAATCCCAAGCGGGCTGTTTGGCTCAGCATATTTACGAAGCGATGGAGCTGAATAAAAAACGGGCCCCCGTTTACGAAAGTTTATCTCAAGGGCAAAGTCGGATTGTTTCAAAGAAGTTGATCTGGATGGAGCAGAAGCTTTCCCTCGTCGCTCCTTTGGCGGACCTGTGGGCGGCGCCCTACCATCGCGCCGGCATACCGATTTTGTGTGCAGACTTTGTCGATATGTCAGAGGTTCCGGCTTTTAAGGCTTTCAATACAGAAGGCGCAGAGTCTCTTGATAATTTTCACGCTCCGGATGTTGTGAAGCTGAAAAGAGATTTGCTGAATCTCTATAAAGCCAAAGCGCATGGGGATCTCGCCCTCTATGCAGACGCGCAAATTCGTGAGCTGGATAAAAACCCCAGATACAATTGCATGGTCAAACACATTCTGGAATCGATTCGCCGAATTGCAGCTTTGGCTCCGAGGTATGAGCAAATGGCGCAACAAAAAAACAAATTTTCTCCGTTGTCTTTGTCGAGAATGGTTTTGAGATCCCACATCTTGTTGTTGGATGAGTCTGCTCAAATAGATTTCTACGCCGCTCCTCTTCAAGCGGAAGCTTTGCCGATTGTCTGTCAGGACGTTCCACATATTCCCTGGCCCTGACCTTTCTTAAACTTAATTTGCTGATGACTGTTCTTGCTAAGACAGTGAGAACATGATTTTTCTTTTGCGGCTTTCAACGACATTTTTATTTTTGATACTTTTCTTCGTCGACTCCCCGGCGTTTGCGGATTCGATGTTCAATCGCAGGATCAGTAGCGGCCGTTACCTTTTTGATGTGCTGCTAGAACAAGGCGTTGCCCGTGAACCTTTGGATCTGATTTTTCGCATGTTTGATTACAATGAGGGGAGGATTCCCAATACAGACTACGCGGTCTTAGTGGATTACTCTCGGCCCTCCAAAGAAAAGCGACTTTATCTTCTCAACTTGCGCACCGGAGTCGTGCAAAGGTTTTATGTCGCCCATGGAATTCGCTCTGGAGTTCTGGAGACGCGCAGTTTTTCCAACATTCCCGATTCCTGGAAAAGTTCTTTGGGTTTTTATTATGCCAAAGGCACCTATGTGAGTGAGAAGAATGGATTGTCACTTTATCTTGATGGGATCGATCGTTCTAACAGCAATTCTCGCTATCGCAATATCGTGATGCATGGAGCGAAGTATGTGAGCGATGAATTCATCGCAAAGAACGGGCGACTGGGATGGAGTGAGGGGTGTTTTGCCGTGGGGTTGGAGCATCTGAACTATCTTGTCAGTCTTCTTCAGAATGGCAGCATTCTCTTTTCGTATCATAAAGATCTGATCGGCTACTCGCGGCGTTACCCTTTGGAACAATCCCTGATTGGTAATGAGATTTTGCCGCCGGGAGTAAATACCGGAAGAACACCCGGTGAAGGCGGCGGTATAGACTAAAGTCGGAGCTCCCAGACCTAGGTATGTACTACCTAGGGGGATGATTTGTATGGGACCACAAAAAAGTTGATCCACGTCATGTTCGATGGGAGCCTTATGAACTATAAAACATCTAGAGTATGTCATCAAGGAGACTAAAAGATGAGACATTTAACGGTCCTTAGGTCATTTGCACTATTAGCAGCCTGCTTAACTTTTGCGGCGGGAGCCCACGCCGAAGAGAAGATCAAAGGCGAAGAGGTGGCGGTTTTAACTGACGCCCCTGAAGTTCCACCACCCATCACGCGTAAATATCCAACCAAGGTTATCGTGAACCTCGAGACTAAAGAGGTAAAACTCCGCCTTGCTGATGGCGTAGACTACACGTTCTGGACATTTGGTGGAAAAGTTCCTGGTAAATTCATCCGTATTCGCGAAGGAGACCATGTTGAGTTCCATCTTCATAACCATCCTTCAAGCAAGTTGCCTCACAACATCGACTTGCATGCCGTCACTGGACAAGGTGGTGGTGCTGAGGGATCGTTCACTGCGCCTGGTCACAGCTCAACATTCAATTTCAAAGCTTTGAATCCAGGTCTTTACGTCTATCACTGTGCAACAGCGCCTGTAGGGATGCACATTGCCAATGGTATGTATGGTTTGATCTTGGTGGAGCCTAAAGATGGTTTGCCCAAAGTCGACCGTGAATACTACGTGATGCAAAGTGAGTTCTATACAAAAGGAAAATATGGTGCTCCCGGTTTGCAACCTTTCAGCATGACAAAAGCTGTTGAAGAAAATCCTGACTATGTCGTGTTCAACGGCAGTGTTGGTGCTTTGGTCGGAGACAAAGCTGTTAAAGCTAAAGTCGGTGAAACAGTTCGTCTTTACGTTGGTAACGGTGGACCGAACCTCGTGTCTTCTTTCCACGTGATCGGTGAGATCTTCGATAAAGTTTATGTCGAAGGCGGTAAACTGGTGAATGAACACGTGCAGACGACTCTTGTTCCTGCCGGTGGTTCAGCGATTGTTGACTTCAAATTGCAGACAACAGGAACCTTTATCATGGTGGATCACTCTATCTTCCGCGCCTTCAATAAAGGGGCGTTGGGTATGATCAAAGTTGAGGGTGAGGCCAATAAAGAAGTTTACTCTGGAAAAACTCATGACGGTATCTACCAGCCTGAGGGGGGTGTGATTCAGGAAATGGGCGAGAAGGCTCCAACTATCGCTCCAGCAAAAACTACGGAAGAGAAGATCGCTCGCGGTCAAAGAATCTACGAGACTTCATGCTTTGCGTGCCACCAGACAAATGGTCAAGGCTTGAACGGTGCATTCCCTCCGTTGGCTAAATCAGACTATTTGAACAACAATAAAAATAAAGCGATTTCTGCCGTGATTCACGGTTTGGAAGGTAAGATCAAAGTGAATGGCAAGGACTATGACTCCATCATGCCAGCTCAGGTCTTGTCAGACGAAGAAGCTGCCAATGTTCTTACATACGTGTATAGTGCATGGGGCAACTCTAAGAAAATCGTAACTCCTGAGGAAGTGAAAGCGGTTCGCGCTTCAGGAAAAGTGAAATAGGATATTTTTATGAAGCACCTCAAAGGCATCGTGATTTTTGGCATAGTGCTTTTTGGGGTGTTTCATGTAGTGCCTTGCCGGGCCCAGGATATGGTTTTGGTTCCGGCCGGCTCTTTTCAAATGCCAGCCTTTCTGGACAAAACTCCACGAAAGGTTTCTGAATTCTTCATTGATAAACATCCAGTTACAAACACTCAGTATCTTAAATTCGTGACGGCTCACCCTGAATGGCGAAAGTCTAAGGCCAAAAAAATATTCGTGGATGGAAACTATCTTGAATATTGGAAAGGCGACTTGGATTTTGGCGGTCCTGAAATGGCCTCCTCGCCCGTGGTGCGAGTGAGTTGGTATGCCGCCCGCGCCTATTGCGATAGCTTGGGCAAACGTTTGGCGACGATCGATGAGTGGGAGTACGCCGGGCAAATGGCGTTCAAAGATAAGCGCGAATTGAAGTCCCTTATACTTGAGTGGTATGGTCAAGGTGCTGAATGGCCCTTGCCAGCGGTGATGAAAAGAACTCCGAATATTCTCGATGTTTATGATATGCACGGCCTGATTTGGGAGTGGGTTGAAGACTTCAACTCATCCATGGTGACCGGAGAGTCTCGATCTGATGTGGCTTTGGATCGGAATTTGTTTTGTGGCGGGGGGGCCGCGAGTGCCGCAGATCCCGCCGATTATGCCGCTTTTATGCGTTACGCTTTTCGCAGCAGTTTGCAGGCGAAGTACACAGTTCGAAATCTAGGATTTCGCTGTGTGAAAAATAAGGAGTAAATATGGGGCTTAAAAAAAGCTCGCTACTGATGTTGTGTGTGCCGTTCTTGGTGATGACCGCGTCGGCGGCAGACCATGAACATCATGGTAAAGATCATAAAGATCACAAAGAGGCTCCGGCCGCAACGCCGACCGGGGACGAGTCACTTTACAATCTAAAAACAGATTTGTTGGACGTGGATGGCAAGAAGGTGTCCTTTGATTCCTTGCGAGGACAGCCGGTCGTTATCTCCATGGCCTATACGAGTTGCGCCTATGCCTGTCCGTTGATCATCGCGCAAATGCAGCAACTTGAAAAAGAGCTGGAGTTGCAGAAGAAAAAGAATGTTCGATTTGTCTTAGTCAGTTTTGATCCCACCGTGGATACGCCCAGCGTTTTGAAGAAATATGCAGAAAAAAGAAAACTGAGTTCAAAATGGACTTTGTTTACGTCCTCTTCAGACAAGGCCCCTCGGGAAATCGCCAATCTTTTAGGAGTTAAATATAAAAAGATCGAAGGTGGTGATTACGATCACTCCTTTATCATCACTGTTTTAGACTCTGAAGGCGTTATTGTCGGGCAACAAATCGGAGCAGATAAAAATCCTAAAGATCTGGCGAAATTAATTAATAATTGACCTCGATCAATGTCAGCTGGCGGTGGATCTCCTAGTCTAAGGACAGAAAAGGAGATTCGCTATGGCTGATTTTGTCATTGAGGCCCAACAGATTCCTGCCCCTGAAAGGCATGCATTTATTTTTCAAAGCTTTGATAATTTAGAAGGCGGAGAAAGTCTGATCATCGTCAACACTCACGATCCAATTCCTCTTTTAAGACAGTTTGACGATAGAAAAGCCGGGCAGTTTGTTCACGAGTATCTTGAGCAAGGACCGCAGACCTGGAGATTGAAAATCACCAAAAAGAAAAAAGAAGGTTGCTGCGGCTTCTGTGCAGATTAAGCCAAGGCCCGTTCGCATATGATAAAGAGGCAGTTGTCCTCTTTATCGATATGCATTCTGAGCAAACGGCAGTAGTCATCATAGAATTTTTCAAAAAATTCAGCGCGAAGGCTTGAGTTCTCTGGTTTAGACAGGAACAAAAGGCTTTTCGCAAGCTCGGCGCCGATGACATGTTCCTCATAAGGAATGCTCAAAGGATTTTGCGCCGTCAGCCATTCTGGGAGTGGATAGTGGGGCGGGCGGAAAGACGTTTTACGATAGAAGTCTTCCAGATGCCCTCTCACTCTTTGCAGAGGATCAAGCCCTAGACGCATTCCCATATACAAAGAACAGCGAGGGCCCCCTTGTGAAAGACAGGGTTTGTCTTTCATAAATGGGAAAAGTTCTATTTCCTCTAAGGGATGATGGACTTCTTCAACAAAGTGAATCAGTTCTTCGACCTGTTCAGGTCTATCCAACATCATCAGAATCTTCTGGTGCTGCTCTCTGAGATTGTTCAGAACTTCTTTCATGGCGAATCTCCTGTAGTTTTTGAATATCAAGAAGATCGATGCGTCGGTCCGTCGTTTGAATCCATCCCTTTTTGCCCCAGGCGCTGAGAACTCGAATCACAGTTTCGGTGTGAGTGCCAAGCCGTTGGGCAATGTCTTTGCGGGTGATGGGGATGACGATTTGCGAGCCGCTACTTTCTCCTTGTCGTTCCCAGAGTCGCAATAAAAGGTCTGCAATTCTTTGGGGCATGCGGCCCTTTTCCATGCAGCGATCATTTTGCAGCTCTAAGAAGCGTTCGCTGACCTGTCTTTTGACCACCTCGCGAACGCCGTGAACTTGAACCAGGATACTCAAAAAGAAGTCCCGCGAAAAGCGCAGAATGGCGCTATCTTCATTGGCGATGGCCGTGGCGGGGTATCGTGGTTGAGCGATGTCCGCCATGGCAATGCCTAAGAACTCGCCCCGTCCTAAAAAGTTGAAGATCACGGGGGTGGAGTTACTGACCTTTTTTTGAATTTTAAACGAACCATAGAGGACCAAATAGAGGTCCTGAATAGGGGCGTCTTCGACAAAAAGAACTTCCCGGTGTCTGAGGTGAATAATTTCGAAATGAGGCGAAATCTCTTTCAGATCTCGGTCTGAAAGGGCGTTAAATACATCAAGACTTTTCAACTTACGTGTCACATCAGATAGCATAGGAACCTCACATTTAGAATCGCAAACCGGAGGGGGATATTCTATGATCTAGATCAAGTTTTTCTTTCATTTTCTTGACTCTGATCAACGACGACGCTGGTGAGAATGTTTTAGTTTGAGGCTCGGCGGGGGAGTTGGACGCGAGATGAGGTTGATATGAGCACAACGCAGATGGATGGCTACAGATATTTTTTCCCAGCAGGATGGGCTTTGGGGGTTTGGGGAGTTCTTTTGTGGATTCTTTTTCCTTGGAATTTAGTCTCTTATCCGGGCTTACATCATCCCGAAATTATGACGGGGGGCTTCTTTCTTTGTTTTGTCTGTGGCTTCTTGATGACGGCGGCTCCAAAGTTTACCAGTAGTTTCGGGCCGACGAAGACAGATCAAGCTCTTTCTTTTGCCCTCATTGGGGCGCTTTTCTTGAGTTTGCTTCCGCAAAAGAAGATCTATTTCTTTCTCGTGGTGACGGCGATTTTCATTTTTCTGACAACCTATTTGTTCCGCCGTTTTGTGAACAGGAAAAGCAATCCACCCGATGCCTTTCTACTGGTGGGTTTTGGTATGGCGACGGGACTTATTGGCAGTTTGATTCTGACCTTTTCGGAAGTGTTTAAACTGCCCTTGGAGCTTTATAATTTAGGTCGCATTTTCTTTTTACAAACCTACGTTCTTTGTTTGGTTTTAGGGGTGGGAAGTCGCCTGGTGCCTGCGCTGTTGGGGTGGACGCCAATGCCGACAGATGGAAAGAAGATAAAATCTCGTGTGCCTCTTTTTGCAACGCTGGGGGTGCTTTTTGTGGTCAGCTTCATTTTGGAAGTGTTGCATTTCTTTACGATCTCCCAGGCTTTGCGGGCGTTGTTAGAGATTTTTATCGTTGTGTATTTCTGGAAGATTCATAAGTTGCCACAACGTCGGGCTTTTCAAAGTTGGTGGCTGTGGGGGGCGGCATGGAGCTTAGTGCTGGGGCAAATCGGAACGGTTTTTCTTCCTGATTATCGCGTTCATCTTTTGCACGTGATTTTGGTATCAGGTTTGGGACTGCTGACCTTTATGATTGCGACTCGAGTCAGTCTTTCTCACGGTCGTCACAATATGGAGTGGGAGAAGAACTCCAAGGGGCTTTTCCTTGGAGCTCTTCTGATGTCTTTAGCCGGATTCACACGTTTGTCGGCGGGGTTTGCTCCTCATATTTACCAGTCTCATCTGCTGTATGCAGCCTATACGTGGATACTGGGCTTGTTGGTTTGGGGTTACTTCTTCCTTCCGAAGATTGTGCGTGTGAAGCCTGAGTAGAGTGATAGAACCGTTCGGCGGCTTCCTTCTGGCGAGCCGCGCTGAAGGCGGAAACTCTTTTTAGGTATCCAATCACGCGCGTGGCGTGGTCGACATTTTCGCTGGCGCATTTGGCGCATTGATAAAGCGTTCTTTTGTCGATGTGATCACACTCGTTGCAGATCGTGATTTTTACATTCACACACCAGTAATTGCATCCTGAACGGGCCGCCGCCTTGATAAGTTTGTAGAAACCCTCGGCGCTAAGGCGCTCTTCCAGGTTCAGGTGCAATGCCGATCCTCCATCCAGATATTGCATCATCTCTTTACCGTGAAGATCCATTTTATCCAGAGCATTCACGGAATCATCTTCCACGATATAGAAGTAGGAATTGTAACAATCGCGAGGAACCTTGAGTCCGTCTTTGCGGTCCCAAAGCGCGTTTTTCACACCGAGGTTTTCCGCCGGAACAAATTCCGTGTTAAACATATAACCATAAAGTTCACGAGCTTTGCGGTTTTCATCAAAGATCACCTTCAGTTTTTCGCGAACGAACTCTTTGTAATTGGCGTCGTTTTGAACGCGAATGCCTTGAGATTCCGCAGCTTCCGTCATGCCGTTTATTCCGATAGTGAGGAATTGTTTGTTAAGTGAGATAAACCCGGAAGAATAAGCGCTCAGCATGCCCGCCTTAAAGTACTCTTCCATCAATGTGCGATAAGCGACTTGATACTTCTGCACTTTGTTGACGGTCTCTTTAAGATCAAGGCCTTTTTGCACCAAACGATTCATATTGATGGTGATGACATTGATCGAACCTGTGGCGACACCTCCCGCACCCAAAGAGTAGCTGAAGGTGTTGTCAGAGATCTCATTGCGCAGGCGACAGCAGCTTGCCAGGCTGTCGGCGGACTCACTCATGTACATGAAAAAGCTATTGCCTTCACTTAGTTCTTTCGCGCACATCATCGCAAAATTCTTATCTTTAGGTTCGTTGTTTTCCACTAACATGGCGGCGGTCACAACCGGGAAGGTCAGGATGGCCTTTTTTCTTTCGTCATTGAACCAAGTCATGAAGTGATCTTGCAAAGCCTTTACACTTTCCCAAACGGGGCGTTCGCCGGTGGGGAAGACGAAATCACCGAAAAGAGATTTAAAGTAATATTCGTCGTAGGCAGAAATGTTCCAGAACACAGATTGATAGCCACGAGCGGCGGCGGGCTGATTCAGGGCATAGACCACATGCTGAAGGTGGTTGTTGACGACTTCAGGATGGGTTTTAAGGTAGTCGATACCATAATCTTTTCTTGCGAAGTGATCGAAGTACATCAGCCATTCCACTGTCGCGACAGCTCCGGCGAACTGAGCTGAAATGGCGAAAACCAGATTGACGAAACAACCACAGAAGCTTTCAAGGTGTTGGGGCGGGCGGGATTCGCCACCAAGTCCTTTAAGACCTTCCAATAAAAGTGGATACATGGAAATCGAAGCGCAATACGGCTTTAAAGAGGTTTCATCATGAACATAGATTTCATGAGATTCGATTTGACGGATGTATTCTTTGGCCAGGTCTGCGCCAAAAAGGGATTCAATCTTATTCGACACGAGAGTCCGATTGATTTGAATATTAATGTCTTTATTGATTTCCGCTTCCAGGGTCGCAATGTTTTTATGTGTGACGTTGGCATTGGCATCCAGACGAGAGCCTTCTGCCGCATTTTGCGCCTTGAGGTAATTATTGATGAAATCAATTTTGTTTTTAATCTGATCCGGACTCAAACGAATCATAGCTGCTCCTTTTGTTGTGTTTCGCTCATGGTTGAAAAAGATGATTTAAAATTGTGTTGTTCGTGAGATCCCGAAAGATTTGATTGGTCGTGGGCGAGGACAGTCCTCCCAGTTCGACTCTCCAGGGGCCGGTCTTTAAAAAATCGAGAGAGGATTTCAGTTCTGCACAAACATCCTCGCGCCCGGTGTAAAGAGCGGTTTTGAACTCCTGACGACGGGCTTCGTTGAGAAACGCAAGAAGCTCCTCTTGGTGCCACTCGCCTCCCAGGAAGAGGACGCAGTCCACTTTATTTTTGTATCGTGTCAAAAGATACTGGAAGAGGTCGTGGGTCAGGGGAGACCCTGACTTTTCTGTCCATAACTCTGTGGAGTGACAGCCCGGGCATTTCAACGGGCAGCCACAGACATAGAATGCCAGAGCTATGTGGTTGGGGACTTCTTGGAAGACGATATCGTAGTTGTAAATATTCATTGTCATCACCCGATGACATTAACGATAGCGGCATTTCAGGGGTGATCACTAGATATTGTGGGAAAAACTGATCTGGATCACTCTATATTGTGTTTTGGTCCCGATTCACGATCTGTATTTGTTTGTGGTTCATTTTAATAAGACCCTCCGCTTCTAAATCAGAAAGCGTTCTGGAAAAGGTCTCTGGACGAAGGCCCAGCATCATCGCCACCTCGTGCTTTTTGCCGTTAAGGTGGATCAAGGGTCTGTTTTGCTCTTGCTGCAGGCGACACAGATAAGACCACACGCGATCTTTAGCTGAGGACAGACTGATGTTCTCGATGACCAAGTGCAGTTTATCCATCCAGCGAATCAGTGATTGGACGACGGATTGATACAGCTCTGGGTTTTGCGCCAGAATCTGTTGGAAGTCTTGTTTGGGAATATAATAGATCTCGGACTCTTCGGAAGTCGCTGCCGAGTCAGCGTTTTTTTCTTGTCCTAAAAGGCCCGCTTCCCCAAAGGTTTTTCCGGGGCCGAGAATTTCAATAAGCATCTCTTTCCCTGCCGGAGAGATCTTGGAGATTCGCACGGTTCCTTTGTGAATTAAATAGAATCCCTGAGAGCTGTCTTCTTGCTCAAAGATCAATGTGTTCTTGGGATACCTCTTCCTTTGAATAAGAGGAATGATTTTCTCAGTGATTTTCTCTTCCTGAGTCGAGCAGATGGGGCAGTTATCCGTAGGACGCTGTTTCATATGAACTCCCATGCGAACATTGTAACACTCTTTTGCTCTGTTTTTATCGGGAGGGCAAGTTTTTTGGTATTAGCTAGGTTAGTGAAAACCAAATAAAATGCCTCAGATAGAGGCATTGAGGTGAAAATCGTCTGGGCTAGGCCTTAGGCCCTGGAGGGAGTTTGAAGCTCCCTCGTTTAATTTTCAAGAACAAGGATATCCTCGATGATTCCTGCTCTCATCATCATTTGAAAAAGCTGAGCAATTTTGTCGGGGGTGAGCAAACTTGAAAAATCAGCCAGCGCAGAGGCCACGGCACTGCCCTCTTTGAGTTCAGTGAGGATTTGCGCTTCGATGGCATCAAGGCGCTGAACGTAGACCTTTTTTTGTTTCTTATAGATCATAAGGCACTCCGGATGATTCCAGTTGATGTCTTCAAATTGATAGGGCGGCTCTTTGCGATGGCTCCAGAGATCGAAAATCGCATAAGGACTTTCAAAGATCTCAAAGGCCTCGATGAACTGGATTTTGAAATCTTCAGAGTGTAAAAGTTCGCGAATACGCTCTACCGGCAGGGGTTCGGAGGAGGCCGCATGGTACATATTCTTAAACGTCCACTCAAAGCGAGCTAAATCGTAAAGAAAAACAATGCCTCGGGTGGATTGGGAACTTTTTAGAAATTCGGGGAAGGTCTCCCCGTAGTCTGAAAGATCATAGGATATCGATGGCTGGGCTTCGATATATCTGCGGGCGACATGGCGAAAAAGTTCTTCCCCCAAGACCCAGCGGACGGCACGGAAGGTTTTGCTGAGGGCCTCGGTCAGTCGAGCGAAATAGCCTCGGTGGTACACCTCAAACGCCTGCTCTAAAGACAGTTTGCCAATGGGTTTCAAGGATTCGACGGCTTTGGGGTCGGCTTGCGCCGACAAAAGATTTTTTTTAAACAGACTCTGCGCTTCGTTCAGCTTCATAAGAACTCTCCAAGATAGACACAGCCTTCATGACTTCCGCTTCCAACTCGTGGAACTCGGGGATTTCGACATCTCTTTCAATTAAGATTGGAAGATGGCGGACTTTAGGGGCGATCAGCTTAAATAGCTGCCAGACAGGTTCGGGCACCTCTGCAGAATGAGTGTCAAAGAGGAAGTCACCATAATCTGTCGGTCCTGCCATGTGAACTTGCGCGACCCGCTCCATGGGAATGTGATTGAGGAAATAGTGAGGATCAAAACCGTGGTTTGAAGAATTCACGTAGACATTGTTAAGATCCAGAAGGATATGACAACCTGTGCGTCGACTAACCTCACTGATAAAGTCCCACTCGTTCATTTCATTGCTTCGATAGCTGAGATAGGTCGAAATATTTTCCAGCACCAACGGGCGTCGTAAAAAATTTTGAGCGAAGTCGATATTGTGAACCAGGGTCTCAATGCTGTCCTCGGTAAAGGGCAATGGTAAAAGGTCATGCAGATTGAACTCGGCAGTTCCTGTCCAGCAAAGATGATCGGAAACAATAAAGGGTTCGACGCGATCAATGAGATCGCGAAGCTTTTGCATATAGTCCAAACGAAGCCCCTCCGGGGACCCGATGTTCATAGAGACCCCATGCAAGGCCACGGGATAGTCTTGGCGAATGAACTGCAGCATCTCGAGGGGGCGCCCTTGAGAGTTCAGATAGTTTTCAGTGAGGGCTTCAAACCAAGCCACCTCCGTGGAAGGTCGTTGTTCCAGATAAGGATAGTGGGGAGGGCGAAGTCCCACCCCGACTTTGTGACTTAAAGATGATGCACGCATTTTTAATCCTCGATGTTGCAAAGGGGGCGCAAGACTTAATTCTTTTTTGGGGTTGCGGGAGTGGGCATTTTCGCTTCGCCCTCGATTTGAATTTTGATGTCATCCCCCACCACGAAGCCTCCTTTATCCAAAGCCTTATTCCAGTTCAGGCCAAAATCCTTGCGATTGACCTTGGTCTCTGCTTCGAAGGCCACCACTCGATTCCCCATCGCATCGGTGATGGCGCCGTTGTAGCCGACATTCAGAATAACAGGCTTGGTGATGCCACGGATGGTGAGTTCTCCATGAACCTTATCGGGCTTTCCATTGTCATATTCGACTTTGGTGCTTTTGAATTTCATTTCGGGGAACTTGACGACGTCAAAGAAGTCAGGACTGCGCAGGTGTTTGTCGCGATCTTTTTCATTGGTATTTAAGGAGTCAGTCTGGATCGTGACCATGACATTTTCAAGCTTCAGGTCTTTTTCATCAAAATCGAAAGTGCCGGCAAATTTGTCGAAACGACCTTTAACTTTGGAGACCATCAGATGGGGGGCGACGAAGCTTACATTTGTATGGGCTTTATCAAGTTCGAATTTCGCGGCCAGAAGAGGGGGCGTGAAAAAGGAAGTGGCTAAAAAAGCAAAAAGTAGAGCGCGCATACTTAAATCCTTTCGGTAGGTTTGCACGTTCTACTTTTTTTGAAGAACTTAACTTTTACAAATTAAGTTAGTGAAAGTTTAGTAGGTCATAAGAGCTTTAACGTCCAGCTTGCCGCCTGACACAGATTTGTTCGCCAAAGAGTTGATCTTTTTAGCCGAACCCAGAATGGCCGCTTTCACATCTTGCCAAGTTTTTTCAGGATGAGCAGACCAGTACAAAGCGGCGGCTCCAGCAACGTGAGGGGTGGCCATAGACGTTCCATCCCAAGTGGCTTTGAAGCCAAACTTATCGATCACAGTGTCTGTGTAACCTTGCTCTACGACCGTTGAGAAAACCTTCACGCCAGGGGCTCCAATATCCACGGTTCTAGCGCCCCAGTTCGAGAAAGAACCCAAGTTGTTGTTCACATCCAACGCCGCGACAGAAACAATAATGTCGTGGTCATAGGAAGCCGGGTATGCCGGTGCTTTATCTGTGTCGTTGTCATAACCAACGCCTTTATGTCCATTCCCCGCCGCCGCGATAAAGAGAACACCTTTATCTTGTGCGTACTGAACGGCGTCGCGAAGAGCTTGGTTTTCAGGTGAGCCCGCTTCTTCGCCTTCAGAGCCCCAAGAGTTGCTCATGACTTTAGCTCCATTGTCTACGGCGTATTTGATCGCCTTAATGGCATCGGCCGTGGTGCCTTGGCCTTTTTCAGAGATAAAACGCAAAGACATGATCTTTACATTAGGAGCCACACCGGCGATCCCTTTGTTGTTGTCGCCGCGGGCTGCGACGTTTCCTGCGCAGTGAGTTCCGTGGCCAGGGTTTCCGCCTTTAAAAAGAATCTCCATAGGGTCCACGGAAAGGTCGAACGGTTTGTTGTCGTTAGAAACAAAGTCCCAACCAATCATGTCATCGACATAACCATTGTTGTCATCGTCGATCCCGTTGTTGGGAATCTCTTTAGAGTTTCTCCATAGGTTAGGCAGAAGATCTTCATGAGTGTAGTCCACACCGGTGTCGATGACGGCCACGACCATGTCGGGATTTCCTTTGGTGATCTTCCATGCGTCAGTGACACCAATGTCGATCATGCCCCACTGCTTATTGAAAAGGGGGTCTGCGCCTGTCGATGATTGCGGAGCGTCAGGGATGGCGGGGTTGTCTGCTTTCGCCAATTCGCGAAGCTGAGGATTTCTTGCAAGCATTTTTGCAAGAGCAGCCTTGCGAAGAGGATCTTGAATTGTGTAGTCCTCCATCAAGGAGATCTTGTAGTTGGGTTGAACATATTCAACTGCTGGATTTTTCTCTAAACTTTGCAGACTCAGGTGGCGGGGAGCTTGAACTCGAACCCAAGAGTCGGTGAGTTTTTCTACTTTTGCTCCTTGGATTTGGAATTCGATAAAGCCAGGTGCTAATTTAATAAGCAAATCTTGCTTTTTGGTATTTGCTTGCGCCCCTAAGCTGATCGCAAGAATGGCGGAACTTACGTACAAAGCCATTTTTCTCATTTGTTTTCCCCTTCTCGAGGTCCCTCTGGCCCTGTTTTTGTGTCTCGCGACACGACAGTGACCTTCCTCGACTGATGTTAAGTAGACATTTAAGTTTAGAAGTGAGTCGACAGGAGAATCAATTTCAATTGCCCTTTTTTGGAAGGGCGCGTTGAAGAAATCGGACGGGGCCTCTATAATACTTATCTAGTTGTCAGGATTACGGAATTTCAGTAACTACTTAATGATAGCTAAATGAAATTGCAGAGGTGTATTTATGCACAAAGATCAAGTGCAGGGTTCTGTGTCCCATGGAGGAGCCAGCGGAACTCAAGCCATAGATGATATGTCACGAGAAGTTGCGTTCACGTCGAAGCTCGATGCTTTGGTGGCGTGGGGACGAAAAAATTCATTGTGGCCAATGCCTTATGGGACCGCTTGTTGTGGTATCGAATTCATGTCAGTGATGGGGCCCAAGTATGACTTGGCTCGTTTCGGAGCGGAAGTGGCGCGTTTCTCTCCACGTCAGGCAGACTTGCTTGTTGTGGCAGGAACGATCACTGAAAAAATGGCTCCGGTTATTACCCGTATTTATCAGCAAATGCTGGAGCCAAAATACGTGATTGCGATGGGTGCTTGCGCCAGCTCCGGCGGCTTCTATCGTGCCTATCACGTGCTTCAAGGGGTTGATAAAGTGATCCCTGTCGATGTTTACATTCCAGGATGCCCTCCGACACCTGAAGCGGTGATGGATGGTATCATGGCTTTGCAACGTATGATTGCAACTCATCAACCTCGCCCTTGGAAAGACAACTGGAAGAGCCCTTATGAACAAGCTTGAGAAACTAAAACAATCCCTCAGTGGTAAATTTAAAATCGAGAACTATAAATTCATTCATGCCGTGGGTGATGACGTTCTTGAGGTTCCCAAAGAAGACGTGCCTGCGCTGTTGCAGTTTTTCCATGACAGTGGCCAGTTTGATTTCCTGATGGACGTTTGCGGTGCGGATTATCCGGGTCGCGAAAAACGTTTTGATGTGCTTTACCATTTGTTCTCATCGAAAGACGCTTCTCGTTTGCGCGTGAAAGCTCAAGTGGGAGAAGGCGAATCTATCGGGACCGTGATTCCTGCCTATCGTGGTGCGGACTGGTTTGAGCGTGAAGCTTATGACATGTTCGGTATCAAGTTTGAAGGACATCCGAATTTGCGCAAGATTTTGACTCACCATCAGTTTGTGGGTCATCCGCTGCGTAAAGACTACGATGCGAACTTGCAGCAAGCCTGCACGGTTTCTTTGCCGATCCACTTCAACAACGAACCGGGATCTCCTGGCGACGTGTTGAACGATAAATACGTTCCTTTGAATATTGGTCCTGCGCATACAGCGATGCACGGAACTCTGCGTGTGATGGCGGAAATGGACGGCGAGACGATCGTTCGTTGTAACAACGAAATTGGTTACCTGCACCGTTGTTTCGAGAAAATGGCAGAAACTCATCCCTACAATCAGGTGATTCCTTACACGGATCGTTTGAACTACTGTTCAGCCCCTATGAACAACATCGGGTACTGTAAAACAGTGGAAAGACTTTTGGGTGTTGAAATTCCTCCCAAAGCACAAGCGATGCGTGTGATCTTGGCAGAGCTTTCTCGTATCATCGACCACACGATTGCAATCGGAACGGGCGCGATGGACTTGGGAGCTTTAACAAGCTTCTTCTATATGTTCGGTTTGCGTGAGCAAGTTTACGGTCTTTTTGAAAAACTTTGTGGAGCCCGTTTGACGGTGTCGATGACCCGCGTGGGTGGTATGGCACAAGATGCTCCTGAAGGTTGGTTTGACGAGGTTCTGGCTCTTTGTAAAGAAATTCGCAAGGGGACAGACGAAATGGCCAGCATGGTTGTGGATAATAAGATCTTCATCCAACGTACTCGTGGCATCTGTCCGGTTTCGGCGCAAGATGCGATTCAGTGGGGTTACACAGGTCCTCTTCTTCGTGCTTCGGGTGTGAATTTGGATTTGCGTAAAGCTCAACCTTATTATGGTTACGACGCTTTGGACTTTGATGTTCCCGTAGGAACCTCTGGTGATATCTATGATCGCTATTTGGTTCGCTTTGAAGAAATGCGCCAATCAGTTCGTATCATCGAACAGGTCTGCAAAAACGTGCCTGGCGGGGATTACACGATTCGCGACAAAGGCATCGTTCTTCCTGAGAAGAAAGATGTTTATGGAAATATCGAAGGTTTGATGAATCACTTTATGTTGATCATCAAGGGGCTTCGTCCTCCTGTGGGTGAAGTTTATGATGCGACAGAAGCTGCGAACGGAGAGTTGGGCTTCTATCTTGTCAGTGATGGCTCTGCGAATCCTTATCGTTTGAAAGTTCGTCCTCCTTGTTTCGCCATTTATCAGTCTTATCCGACTGTGGTGAAGGGGGCTCAGCTGGCTGACGCTATTGCGACAGTGGCTTCGATGAATTTGATTGCAGGGGAACTGGACCGCTAAAAGGCGAGTTCAGGCCGCGGAACTGAAGTAGTAAAAAGGGAAACACAATGTTTACACTTTCTGATCAAGGCTTGGTTGAAGTAAAAAAAGAGCTCGCTCGCTATGAAGCGAAAGAGTCTGCGATTATTCCAAGTCTTTATATTGCTCAAAAAGAAAATAAGGGCTTTATCACGCCAGAGATGATCTCTTACTTGTCCAAAGTAATGGATATCCCTGAAGCCCGTATCAACGAAGTATTTAAGTTTTATACGATGTTCAACCAAAAGCCGGTTGGCAAATATCACGTGCAGGTTTGCACGAATATTTCCTGCGCTTTGGAAGGCGGTCGTGAAATGGCCCATCATATTTGTCATGAATTGGGCGTGAAGTACGACGAAGTGACATCGGATGGACGTTTCACAGTGAGCAAGGTCGAATGCCTTGGATCTTGTGGAACGGCTCCGATGATGCAAGTGAACGACACTTACCATGAAAAACTCACTCCGGAAACGGCGATGAATCTTCTAAGAGGTATGAAATAATGTCTGAAGTAAAATTACTCACAGAATTTTATCATCTGCCAGAGTTTCAAACTCTCGCGGGTTACAAAGCCAAAGGTGGATATGAAACTTTACCTAAAGCTTTGAAAATGCAACCTCAGGCGATCATCGACGAAGTGAAAGCTTCCGGTCTTCGCGGCCGTGGTGGAGCGGGTTTCCCGACAGGTATGAAATGGGGCTTCTTGCCGAAAAATGGTGAACCTCGTTACCTTCTTTGCAACGCCGATGAAGGTGAGCCTGGAACATTCAAAGATCGTATGATGATGGAGCGGGCTCCTCACCAGTTGATCGAAGGGATGATTATCTCTGCTTTCGCGATTGGCTCTAAAAAAGGGTATATCTACGTTCGTGGTGAGTATGTTTATCCCATCGAATGTTTAAGAAAAGCGATCAAAGAAGCTTACGATGCCGGTTTCTTGGGTAAAAACATCCTGGGTTCAGGTTTTGACTTTGATTTGGATGTGTATCGTGGTGCGGGCGCTTATATCTGCGGTGAAGAAACGGGCATGATTTCTTCTTTGGAAGGTCTGAAAGGACAGCCCAAGTTGAAACCTCCATTCCCTGCGGTTCAAGGTTATTTGCGCAAGCCAACCATCGTGAACAATGTGGAAACATTGGCGGCGGTGACTTACATCATTCGTGATGGCGCAACAACGTACCGTAAGCATGGAACTGAAAAATCTGCGGGAACAAAGTTGTTCTCTCTTTCTGGAAATGTGATGAAGCCGGGGAACTACGAAGTTCCATTGGGATATCCTTTGATGGATCTCATCATGAAAGAGGGCGGTGGAATGAAGCCGGGCCGCAAGTTGAAGGCCGTTATTCCTGGTGGATCTTCCGCTCCGGTTTTGACAGCCGAAGAGGTGGCCAAGGCCAACTTGGATTATGAATCTTTGGCCGGCTTAGGCACGATGTTGGGTTCTGGTGCGGTGATCGTGATTGATGACTCTCAATGTATGGTCGATATGTTGGGTGTTTTGTCGCACTTCTATGCCCACGAATCTTGCGGTCAGTGCACGCCCTGCCGTGAAGGAACAGGCTGGTTGAATAAGATTCTTCACTCGATCCTGGAAGGTCGTGGCCGTTTGCAGGACATCGATCTTTTGATCAAAGTCGCAGACAATATGAAAGGGAAAACAATCTGTGCCCTTTCCGATGCCGCAGCTTTGCCGGTTCTTAGTTTTGTAACAAAATTTAGAGATGAGTTTGAATTCTACGTTCGTGAAGGACGTTCGAAAGTAAAAGGAACGACATATGCCGAAATGCACCATTAATGGCAAAGAAGTCGAAGTAAAAGACGGCACATCCATCATCGAAGCGATGCAACAGTCGGGCGATCGTATTGCCCACTATTGTTGGCATCCCGGATTGAGCGTCGCCGGCGTTTGTCGCGTGTGCATGGTGGAGATCGAAGGAAATCCCCGTGTTCAGATCGCTTGTAATACAATGGTTACCGAGGGAATGAAGATCAACAACACGTCTGACAAAGTGAAAGACGCTGTGAAGTGGGGCCTTGATTTCCATTTGATCAACCATCCTTTGGATTGTCCTATTTGTGACCAAGCCGGTGAGTGTGGACTTCAAGATCAGTACATGGAGTACGGAAAGTACGATCCTGAGATGGCGGAAGCCAAAGTGAAAAAGCACAAAGTTGTCGACTTGGGTCCGACAGTGGTTTTGGACTCTGAAAGATGTATCTTGTGTTCTCGCTGCGTGCGTTTCACCGAAGAAGTTTCTAAGACCAATGAGTTGGGAATCTTCAACCGTGGTGATCGTTCTGAGATCGGTTGCCATGAAGGCGTTCAGTTGAACAATAAGTACTCTTTGAATACGGTTGATATCTGTCCAGTGGGAGCTTTGACTTCTAAAGATTTCCGTTTCCGTCAGCGCGTGTGGTATCTCAAGGATGCTGAAACCGTCTGTAATGGCTGTTCAACTGGTTGTAACGTGAAGGTTTACTACAATAAGGAAGGTTTCTTCCGCGTAAAACCGGTTTACAACGAAAATGTGAACGGTCACTGGATGTGCGATGAAGGTCGTGACATCTATAAGTTCGTCAATAAAGAACACCGCTTGATGAAAGCGCAAGTACGCACGGCTTCAGGTTGGACCGAAATGCCGGCGGGTGCGGCGGCGAAGAATGCTCATGAAGTATTGAAAAATGCTTCTGGCGATTCCTTGGCGTTGGTGCTGACAGCGCAATACACAGTGGAAGAGTTCGAAGCGATCGTGTCGACTTTCGTGAACGAATTCAAAACCAAGAAAGTATATTTCTGGATCAACAACAAAGAGACTTTTGACAGCTTCGACGGACTTCTTCTGCGCGGAGATAAAAATCCGAATACCAAAGGCTTGTTGAAAGTTTTGGAAAAACACGGAATCACTGCGACTTGGACCGAGTTGTCTCAAGGACTTGCTAGTGGAGCGATTAAAACTGTTGTTGTCGCAGGCCCAGAAAACCAAGTGGTATTCCCAGACTTTGCAGAGCGCGTGAAAGAGCTTTCCAAAGCGCAAAACCTAATTTGGTTGCAAGCGGGTAAAAACGACGCGTTGATGGCTTTGACCGGAAATGTTTGGTTGATCCCGACAAAAACTTTTGTCGAAAAAGATGGAACTTTCGTGAATCAAGCGGGTCTTGAACAGAAGTTCAAAAAGGTGACGACTGTTGTTTCTGAAGCGCTGACTTTGACCGAAGCGGCTTTGTTGTTGGCGGGTAAGAACTTGAATATTCCAACGACAACCCAGCCTTTCATGCCGAACAATCAGCGTGAGGACCAGGTGGCATTGGAAGCTCGCAAGAAGAACGAGTTTGTATTTAGAAGAGGTAGCCTATGAGCGTAATGCAAAACAACTCTGAGAAGGCAAAGTGGTATTTGCCGGGTGTTTTGGGTGGCTTGAAAGTCACGATGAAGCACTTGCTGACGAACCTCTTTAACCGCAAGAAAATGATGACCTTGAATTATCCAGAGGAGAAGTATGAATACTCTCCTCGCTTCAAAGGGAATCACGTTTTGACGGTGAAAAAAGACGGAGCTCTTCGTTGCACGGCTTGTATGTTGTGCGCGACGAACTGTCCTGCGGAGTGTATTAAAATTACAGCGGCAGAGCACAATGACCCTTCCGTTGAAAAATATCCAATCAGCTACGAGATCGACATTCTTCGTTGTGTGTTCTGTGGTTTTTGTGAGGAGGCTTGCCCTGTGGATGCCATTCGTTTGGGTCCTGAGTGGCAAACTCCAGGGGTGAATGGAGCTAATTTCATTTACGACATCAACCACTTGGCTTACCGTCCAAACTTGAAGGGCGGCATCCAAACTCACGTTGACGACGAAGAGCGCCACAAGGCGGGCATTTAATCTCCACCACCGGGGGGCTGCGAGTTCCAAATTGCTCGCAACGGCAAAGAGTGTTAACAGTGACCCTCTATAACGAGAGGGTCTATGGATACAAAAGCCACCCCCGTGTTTCGGGACCTAGTCCACGCAGATAAATCCGAATTACAGCTTATGGGAGGAAAAGCCTCCTCGCTGGCCATCCTTCTGCAAAAAGGTTTTCCGGTTCCTGAAGGAGCCGTTCTTTTTCACGAACCGTTAGAGACTCAAACCTACGACGCTATCACCACCTGGTGGGAAAATCAGGGGGCCTTTCCTGTTGCCGTTCGCAGTTCTGCCTCGGGTGAGGACAGCCCGGATTTCAGTTACGCGGGTCAGTTTGTAACTCTTCTGCATATTGCGACTAAAAAAGATCTCTGTGCGGCGATTAAAACCTGTTTTCAAGCGGTTCACCGCACCGCCAGCCAAGCTTATGCTTCTCACTTTGAGCGAGCTGAAATCCCCATGCACGTGTTGATTCAAAGAATGATCAACTCTCAATTTTCAGGCGTATTTTTTTCGATGGATCCTCGTGCTGAGAACTCTTCGTGGCTGGTGGAGGTTGTTGAGGGGCAAGGGGAGCAGTTGGTTTCAGGCCAAGTGACTCCGTTTCGTTTTAGTGCGGGAAAAGATTCTGCAGCCCCCGCTCGTTGGAAAAAAGAATACCTTGAGCAAGTTGTTCACTGGGGTCAGGAAGTTGAAAAGACCTTCGGTTATAAAGTGGATATGGAGTGGGCCATTGATCAAGAAGGTCGCTTCTGGATTTTGCAATCTCGTCCGATCACAGCTCATGCCGCGCCCTCCTCTCGTCGTAAAGTCTTGGATCAAGAGTGGCAACGGGTTCGCTCCAGTTATCCTCAGGAAAGTATTTGGGATGGTCACACCTTTGCAGAGTGGACGGGCATTCCGACAGAGTTGACCTTTGATATCTGGCAAAGAACTTTCCAAGAGGGACAAGCGTTTGATCTGGCTTTGAAGTCCATTGGCTATGAAGGTTTGGGGCATCAAGTTCCTGAGTTCAGTTTATTGGATCGCGTTTATGGACGTGCTTATCTGAATCTGAAGTCCATGGAGCCTGTCTATTTTGGACGATCTCCTTATCGCCTGGTTCCCAACCCTCGTCCGCATTTGGAATTTGATTGGAAGAAGTTAACACCCTCGGTGATGTTGCGAGCGCCCTTAGGTCTGACGAAGATGTTGCAAGTGGCGTGGAAGATTCAAACGGGTCGAAGTGAGTTAGCGCAAAAGGCGTTGTCCTACGTGAAGTCTCCGGCGTTTTCCAAGATGGATTCATTTGCTTTATTTGAGCAGAATAAGAATCTTTCTTTGAATGAACAGCAGAAAAAACTCAAAGAACTTTGCGAGGCCTTTTCTAAAGACTATTTGCAGGGCACCTTTCTGATCACCTTACTGATTGAGTCAACCACACAGGGACTTTTCGCGTTGCTAGAAAAAGACTTAGGAAAAGAGCGAGCGTCAGAGACGGTGCATCTGCTAACGGGCGAAGGTTTGCAGACCGTAGCCAGCCGTATGTATCAGGAGTTGTCGCAGATTGAGGACTCGGATGAAAAATGGCAGAGTTTTTTGAGTCGCTATGGGCATCGGGGCGTGGGGGAATTGGAACTGTCTCATCCGCGGTGGCTTGAAACGACAAAACCACATTTGAAGAAATCCAAATCAGTTCGCGCTCTCTCCAGTGAAGGTTCTAAAATTTTTGACGAGCTTTTACCGCAACTTTCAACAATCCGTCGTCCAGTCTTTAAACAGGAGTGGCAGGACTTGCAGAAGTTGATGCAGGTTCGTGAAGAAATAAAAATGGAACTGATGAAACCTTATGCGCAGATTCGCTGGTTGGCGTTGGCTATTGCTGAAAAGGTGAAATTGGGAGCGGACATCTTCTGGTTCAAGTTGGATGAAGTATTGTCTTTGCGGGACACTCAGAATCTTGAAAGTTTACAAGCTTTGGCCCGAGAAAGAAAACAAACAGCTCACCACTTAAAATCCGTGGATTTGCCGATGCTGTTTTCTTTACAAGAATTGCGTGACGTTCTGGATGAAACCAAATCTCAGGACAACTCGTTGGTCTTGACCGGAGTTTCTTTGTCTCCGGGAGTGGCCAGCGGCGTTGTGCACATCGTGAATGATCCAGACCAGGAAGACTTGGAAGCGTGGCCGGATAACTATGTTTTAGTGACGGAAGCAACGGATCCAGGATGGACGCCTTTATTTCAAAGAGCTCGAGCGGTGATTGTCGCACGCGGGGGAGTTCTTTCCCACTGTGCTATTGTCGCACGCGAAATGGGACTGCCTGCGGTCGGAGAGATTCGCGGTGCCAGTCAAATATTTAAGGAGGGTGAACGTGTTTGGGTTGATGGAAATCACGGCTCAGTTAGACGAAACAACTAAGCTGGCAATTATTCCGACAGTCGTATTGCCTTTCACGATTTTGGGAATGATTCTGACCAGTATCGCGACCTGGATTGCGGCCTTCTTCGGTGTGGAGCTTAAAGCCGAAGGTCCAAAAAAACTTTTTGAAGTGTTGATGAAACCCAAGGTTTTGTTTTGGGCACTTCTTTCCAACGCCCTTGTCTTTGGGGCTATCAAGGGTGGGGAATATCTTTACAATGGTTCTTATCCTTTGTGGTGGGTGAAGATTCAAAACAGTCGAAGTCAGCCATCGCAGCAAGAATATGCGTCTTCAGTCCCGACTCAGGTTGGAACTCGTGGGAAAGTTTCGTCTTTGAAAATGGTGTGGGAACAAAAGATCAATTCTCCCATCTTTGGTTTGCCAATTGTCGGTGGAACTTCTCTTTTCATGGGAACTGATAGCGGGCGTTTGGTGGAGTTGGATCTTGAGACAGGGGCTCGACGTCGTCAGTTTGAAATTGGTCAACCTGTCATGGCTTCTCCGGTGATATGGGATAATAAGATCTTTGTGGGTGAAGGTGTGCACCTGACCCACCATGCGCGTCTCTATTCTTTTGATTTGAAAGAGGGCGTCTTCCTTAAAGCTTTTGAAACCGAAGGGCATATTGAGCGTGCCGCTGTGCTGGCGCAACAGGGAGATCATGCGTGGCTCTTAGCTCCTGCGGGAAAAGACGGTCTCTACGCCGTGGACGCTCGCACAATGGAAAAGGTGTGGCAGTTTAATGAAGGGCATGTGGATTCTTATCCTTTGATTGAGGATGGACGTGTCTATATCGGCACGGGCTTAGATATGGGATACGAAGAGAAGGCGACCAAAGCTTATGCGTTGGATGTTCAAACAGGCCAAGTTCTTTGGCAGAAGAATCTGCCGACATCGGCTTGGGGAGTTCCTTCTTTATGGCAAGACGTCGTGTGTTTTGGTGTGGGAGATGTTTATAAGAACACGCACTACGGGCAACTGGCTTGTTATGATAAAAAAACCGGGAAAGACTATTTCACCTTCAACACCTCCGGGGCGTTGATCAGTCAGGCGGTGATTCGGGGCGATCATCTTTTGATCGCGGATCTTCATGGTCAGATTTATCAATTTAATCTCAGGAATAAGACTTTGGATTGGGTGCTTCCAGTACCAACAAAAGGCATGAACTATGCGTCTGTCGTCTTGGACGCTGACGGTCACGTGATTCTGCCTGGGGCTGAGGGGCTTTATGTTTACACTCGGGATGAACAAAAGTTACTTTATAAGTGGCAACCCGAAGAGGGTTGGAAGGGCGCATTCACGAATGTGATTATTCAAGGAGATCTCTGGATTCTTGCAGATCGCAAGGGCACAGTGAGAGCCTTGAAGCCGATAAAGATCTAAAAGTTTCACTTTACCAAGGGAGGTTCTAGATGAAAGCAACACCTACAATTCAGAAGTACATGACCACTTCACCGGAAACAATCGGTGCGGATCAAACATTGGCAAAAGCAGAAAAAACAATGTTGGCTTTGAAGATTCGTCACTTGCCAGTTTTGGATGGTGGACGTTTGGTGGGTATCTTGTCAGACCGTGATATCAAGTTGGTCGCAAGCTTTAAAGATGTTGATCCAGAGAAAGTTCAAGTCTCTGAAGCGTTTTCTGAAGATCCATACACTGTATCACCCAACGCAACTTTGTCCGAAGTTTGCGCTGAGATGGCCTCAAAAAAATTCGGGTCTGCTCTTGTTGTCGATAACGGCAAGTTGGTCGGTATCTTCACTTGGGTGGATGCTTTGACGGCTTTGACTCAGTTGTTGGATACTCGTTTGAAGTAAGATGGGAAATATTGGAGTCCTCTGCTCTTGAGACAACTTCGATCTTCGATGTGTCGCGAGGACTCCAACAGTAGTTCAGAGAGTCCTTTCTCTGAACCCTAGGGCAGTGGGGACAGGAAGTGGTTTCCCTCTGTCGAGCCTTCTTCCAAGTCCTTTTCTTTGCCGGTCAGTTTGACTCTTGCTAACGGCGTATAAATCGGAAAATTCCCCTGCATTTTAGACTCATACAGAATAATTTCATCGACATGAATTTTGCCGAAACTCTTTCGTTTGAACGGGGAAATCATGTCTTTCACGCTGCGGGGATTGCGCAATCGCCCGAAGGTCAGGTGCGGAGAGAAAACTCGTTCATCGGGCTTTTGTAGCAAGTTCTTTTCCGTCAGAATTTGATCAAGAAGATGTTTAAACTGGCCCAGACATTTCTTGTTTTGAACTCCCAGCCACAGGACCCGGGCGTCGTGTTCATTCGAAAAAGCACCCATATCTTCAATTTTAAGATCAAAGGGGGCGACTTGTGCGCAAGCCTCTTTCAGAGCGTCTTGAATCGCGGGAAGTTCTTCGGTGAGGCGATCTCCCAAGAAACTCACGGTGATGTGAAAGTTATCAAGGGGCACCCATTTGATGGCGATTTCCCTGCGGTCTGCATTGATTTTCAATTTTTTGAACGTGGGCAGAAAGCTTTCGGAAAGAGGATCCGTCGCATTAAGAGCAAAGAAGAGTCTTCTGGTCATAAAAAAGCCCCCCTAAGTCCCATTATCAGGAACTTAGGGGTCTTTGTCATGCTTTCTTTGGAATTAGTAAAGAAGCGACGATCGATCCACCGATGAAAAGCGCAATGATTCCGAGGGATAAACCAATCGGGAAGTGCCCATCAAAAAGTTTGTTAAGCCAGACCATCTTAAGCCCGACAAAGACCAGGACCGCAGCAAGCCCGTACTTGAGTAGGTGGAACTTGTCGACCACACCCGCCAGCAGGAAGTACAAAGAGCGCAAACCCAAGATCGCAAAAATATTCGAAGAGAAGACAATCAGGGGTTCGTTGGTGATGGCGAAGATCGCAGGCACGGAGTCGACGGCAAAGATGATGTCAGTAAACTCGAGGAACACCAAGGCCACAAAAAGAGGAGTGGCATAGCGAATGCCTTTTTCAACGACAAAGAAGTGATCCTCATGCATACGGTCGTGAACAGGAATGTACTTCTTTAGAAGTCGAATCATCCAGTTTTTTGAGGGGTCCACTTCTTTGTCGGGCTGAAACATCATTTTAATACCCGTGATGATTAGGAAGGCTCCAAAGATCACTACGACGGCCTGATATTGCATCAAGATGGATCCCAGGGCGATAAAGATCGCGCGGAAGATCAAGGCGCCAATAATACCGAAGAACAGAACGCGATGTTGGTATTTTGCGGGAACTCCGAAGAAACCAAAGACCACGACGAAGACAAAGATGTTGTCTATGGAAAGAGATTTTTCAATGACAAAACCGGTAAGAAATTGCAGCGCGACTTCTTTGGCGATCGCCGGATCAGGAAATTTATTGAGAGAGTAAAAATACAGTCCAACGTTAAAAAGCAAAGCCAGACTGACCCAAACGGCGGACCAAATTCCAGCCTCTTTAAAACTCACGGCATGGGAGTGTTTGTGGAAAACCCCCAGATCCAGGGCTAACATCGCTATGACAAAAAGATTGAAGGCGATGTAAAACCACCAATACTCAGAAAAAGGGAAAAGCAGGGTTTGTGTCACGAGGTCTCCTCCGGACAGTGTTGTGTGCCAAGAATCGATGTATTTGGCAGCGCACTAGGAGTATAGTCTCTTCCACTATTTTTAAAAAATAGATAATCTTTAACAAGTTATTTGTTTTTAACGAAGAGGTCCAAATGCCGGTAAAAACTGAAAGTCACTCTCAATGGCTGAACTATCACCATCTTCATTACTTTTATACGATTGCCAAAGAGGGGAGCATCGCCAAGGCGGCTGAGAAACTCAAGATCGGACAGCCGACCTTAAGCACCCAACTGAAGCAACTGGAAGACTCTTTAGGAAAGAAGCTATTTGAACGTCGCAAACAAAGACTTTATCTGTCCGAGGCAGGAAAGATTGCCTATGAATATGCGGATCAGGTTTTTAACCTGGGGGCGGAAATGGTGGAGGCGCTGGAAGAGCGTCTGCAAAACAATCGCATCCACGTGCAAATTGGTGCTTTAGATAGTGTTCCCAAACACATTATCTTAGAAGTCATTTTGCAGGCCTATAAATATGGTAATTGCAGTGTTTCTGTTTTAGAGGGCGCGGGCGGGGATCTTTTGCGCGAACTCAGTGCGCATCAAATTGACCTTCTGTTGTCGAACTATCCTCCGAATGTGGATTTTCAAACAGTCTATGCAAAGTCGATCGCGAAATTGAATGTCGTCGTGTGTGGGGCTCCAAAATACAAACATCTACGTAAAGGTTTTCCTGCGTCGCTCGAGGGACAGCCTTTTATTTTTCCAACCATACACAGCAAACTTCGCCGTGACTTGGATCATTTTTTTAAAGTCAGTGGAATTCGTGTGGATCGAACCTTGGAAACTCAAGACACCAGTTTGCAAAAGCTTTTAGGCCAAGAGGGTGTGGGATTGATTCCGATTGCGGAAGTCGCGGCAGCGGACTTGATTAAGGAAAAGAAGCTGATTGTATTAGGGACTTTAAAAGGAATCTATGAAGAGATTTGGTTGATGGCAGCAGAACGCAAGATCAGTAATCCCATTGCGGCGCAATTGATGAAAGGGCTCTCTTTGTGAGAACCCTTTCAAATAAGCTTATCGACACAAAGCAGAAAGAACCTTCAAAGCCACCTCGGCTTCAGGGACCATGCCCCCTTCCCGACTGGTGGATGCCTCAATGCGCATTTTCGTGCGTTGGCAGTCCTTCCGAGTAATTTCCTTCATGCGGATCAGATTGATGTAGTTGTCAAATTCAGTCAGGCTTCGGTACTCCTCAATAACGGGATTGTCATTTGAAAGAGCCATAAAGTTTTCGGGAAGTTCGATCTGGTTAAGGCGTTCAAAAAGGAAATCTTTATATTTCTCCAAAGCCTTAAGACGGAGCTGCGTGTCTTCCATTTTTTCAATATGAATAATCAGTTTTTCCGTAACGGTAATCGTTGCGGAATCATGAAAGGCCGAAGCGGAAGTTGTTGCGACCAGAAGGCTAAGAGCGATTAGAAATTGACGCATGAGCCACCTCCGACATTCTTTTCGATATTGGTTAGGGTACTAGTTATTTCCGGGAAGTATCGCGAAGTCTCTTTACGACGCGCCGGACTCTTATTGGCACTGGCTGGGAACTTTTGCATATACTGCTGCAGTTGATTGATAAACTCATCGGCGTCCGTCACCGGGCGATTACGATAGAAGGTATTCAGTAAAGTTTTTGCGGGCGTCCACGTCCCCGCCGGTCCCGTGTTGTGAGACCATACCATCAAGGCGCGTTTCACTTTGTTAAGATCAAATTCAGAAAGTTTGAACTTATTTTTGTAGTTTCGATTCTCAAAAATCATCGTACTGAGATCTTTCTTAACGCCTTTCAGATAGGCATAGGTGTAGATCATATTTTTAATCGGATTTCCATTGGAGAGTGAAATCCTGTCACACGAGTGAGCCTTTTGCGGGCGGATCGGCTCTAAGGAGTCTAAAAATTCCATTGAGAGGCGACCACACTGGGGGTTGGGATTGTTTTCTAAAGAAATACGAATATTGCGCAATTCGTTTTGATTCACGTCTTGAATCGCGGGGGTGGTAAACTGACCGATCCCGCCGGCCCCTGTTCCACTCATGGCGTTGACGTGAAAACCGGATTCGACATTGATCAGAGCGTAGACGGCTCGAACATCCAGCTTTTGAGTTTCATCGGAGGCCTCTGGAGCCATAATATCTTTCATGCAGGAACTGACCAGATCGAAGCTGTTGTTGATCAGCTTAAAGTAGTTCTCTGAAATACAGGGTCTGAAAGCCGCGGAGCCAGTTCCCTCGGGCGAACACTGTCGGAAGACCTTGCTGGAAGCCGAAAATTTCGCCTCCATGCTCATGCGCATGCAGGCCGGCTTAATGATAGATTCACGCTCAATTTTGGCGGTCGCAAGTTGGGCAAAAAGAGTATGTCCTTGGCCTAACTTTTCAAGTTCATTTTCAAGATAGTCATTTTGACGATTGCATTGCATATAGCGGATGCTGCGCAGTTCTCTTTCACAGTCTTCGCAATTTCTATTGGAGGTCATGTCCTGCTTGCCAATGAGATTTTGCACTTGTTTGGCGCGGTCAATTTGATCTAAGGCATGTTCAATGACGGGAGCCGTTTCTTCCTGATTAGAAGAGGAGCCGTCATCTTTGGATTTCTTATCGGAATCCTTGTTCTTGTTGTTGCTTAGGCGGAAGGGAAGGGAAAAACCTCTTTCTTCCTTGGAAGACAGATCCAATGAGGTCATCGCAGGAGTGCCCAAGCCCCACCCAACAGTGAAGCACAAGTTCAGGAGCAACAATTTATACAGATAGGGCGCAGCAGTTTTCATGCGGAGGCCTCCTCGAACTTCATAGGAGCAAGAGGTTTGCCATAGGCGCATTGAGTAAATTCAATAGCTTAAAAGGGAAGGTGGTGTCTCATTTTGAGAGGCTCTCGCGCCCAAGCCAAAAGAGGCCTCCTCCTGTCAAATCGTTAAACGAAGGTCGTGTTATGAAAAGGCGCGGATTTGCCGAGAAGAAAAGGAATATCCGGGGAGAATATCATGATGAATAAATACATCTTAGGTGGTGCTGTTGCATTAACCTTGGTGGCTTGTCAGAGCCCATTTCATAAAGCAGCAGACGTTTCTTCTTACCGCCACCCCGCGAGCTCGGAAGAGTTGATTACAGGAAGCCAAAAGGTTTTGAATGATCTTTCTAATCCTCAGATCTTTAACCCCAATAGCTGCGCGAAGTTTGTGAATCAGGTGACGGACTATATGTACTACCTGCCAGCAGATCATTTCATTCCTAAAAACGCACAGGAAGTTGAATCCCTTAAGATTCATGGTCCCGAAGTGATGGATACGATCTTCCAAATTCGCGTGGTTCTTCATGAAAAACTGAAAGAGTTCGATTCCCGCAACGAGTTGAATAAGGACTGTATTCAGAAAATCCGCGAAGGTTTTCAATATGCTCGTTTTGCCGAGGAATATTTGTTGGAATGGCTTTTCAGTCAAAAAGTTTACAACTTCAAAGCAAGTCCAATTATGTCGAATGCAAAGCCAAACACCTGGACGAACTCGAAGTTTGCGGATTTTGAACTTAAGAGTGGTGACGTGATGTTGATTCGTGGAAAGTCCTACGTTTCTGCCATGATCGCTCGTATTGGGGACGAAGAGGGGAACTTTTCGCATTTGGCGATTGTCGGTGAAGATAAAGCCGGGAAAAAGTATGTTGTAGAGGCTTTGATTCAGTACGGTACGATTGTGACACCTCTTGAAAAATGGCGCCAAACTGAAGATGCGCGTGTCGCACTTTATCGTCAGCCGGATGAGGCTTTGGCTAAATTGGCGGCGCGAAAGATGTATGACAAAGCAAAAGCAGCCTTGGATAGTAACAAGGGAATCCGTTATGACTTTGCCATGGACGATGAGGACTATTCATCACTGTTCTGTTCTGAAGTCATTCGTTATGCCTACGATATGGCTTCCGACGGCAAGGTCATTATCCCCAAGTATCGCAGCTCGGTTTCGAAGTTCAAAAACACGGACTATCCCAAAAGCCTTGGGGTGACGAAGTCGACCTTGTTTGCTCCCTATGATATCGAAGTAGACCCTCGATTTGATTTTGTTGCAGAGTACAGACATTACCCACTTTTACGTCAGGTGCGTATGCAAGATGCTGTCTTGCAAAGTGTTTACTCGTGGATGATTGAAAAGGATTACACCTTCCATTGGGCTGCAGGGCATTCCATCAAAGCCTACTTTGCAAAATTTGTTCGTCAGTTTGGTCTAGTAGCTGACACTCTTCCTAAGTATATGCCCATGGACAGTCTTAAGACGAATGTGCAATTTGAGGCTGTTGCAAAAGTTCTAGAAAAGAACATCTATCAAAAGGAAGAAGAATTTTATAAAAAGAAGGGATATCTGCCCTCCTTCCAGGATATGCTGGCTATCAATGAAGAGTATCGCGCTCAGGACTGTGAAGCTCATAAAGAGTGGCGAGAAAAAAGCAATTCTCCGTTCACCGATGAGAGGGAGCGTAACAGTACGGACCCTTCGAAGTTTCACTGGTTTTTTAATAACAGCGCAAAATCATGCAAATAAAAAAAGGGAGCTTGTTGAAGCTCCCTTTTTCGTTTGAGTCTTTTGCTGTTGGTTACACTGAGCGAAGACAGACTTGCCACTGCTTCATTCCCAGTTGGAACTCCAGTTTGGCGATTTCCATCTCGCGCTTAATTTCGGCCAGCTTGTGGTCATATGCTTCTTTCAGTTCTTCGCGTTTGCGAGCCGCATCGACTTTAAATTGCTCGTAGTCCTCGCGAAGTTTCTTCATCTTATTTTGTGCCTCAAGGATCTTTTCTTTCATCGCCAAAAGCTTTTCATCGGCAAAACCATGTTTTTTAAGTTCTGCGGCTTCAGCTTGTAGACGGGCCTTGAGGATTTCGGCATGAGAGATCTGACGCAGTTTTGTCGCCAAGCCCATGAAGTTCAGTGAGCGAATCACCCATTTGGTTGGATCCCAGTGGTACCACTTAATGCCGTTACGGTAGTCGATCTGAAACTTGTGATGGAAGTTGTGGTAGCCTTCACCGTGAGTGAGGATGGCAACAAACCATGAGTCTCTAGCAGAGATTTCTTTGGAATAAGTTTGTTTTCCTAAAGTATGACAGAGCGAGTTCACAAAGAAGGTGCTTTGCTGAGTGAGAGCAATACGCAGACCGCCTCCAATGACGAGTCCTCCCAAAGCAGAACCCATCATCCAGCCAATAAGAGTGGGAAACGCAAATCCCGTGAGGATGGCAAGAGGCACATAATATTTATGTTGAAACTGAACCATCCAGTCTTTTTCCAGATCTGGTGCGTGAATTTTTTGATCAACAGAATCTTTATAGAATAACCAACCCATGTGGGCGTACCAAAAGCCTTTGTTGATATTGTACGGATCTTTTTCGCCATCAATATGAGTATGGTGACGGCGATGATCCGAAGACCACTTCAGCGCAGAACCTTGGAAACCCGAGGCACTGACCAACAAGAACAATGCCTTGGCCAAAGGATGCGCATCATAGCTTTTATGTGAAAATAAACGGTGATATCCGGCCGTAATACTAAGATTCGTTGCAGCGGCAAAGATCAGAGCAAAGAGAAGAATATCCCATTGGAATCCGTAATAATAAAAATAAATGGGGGCTAGAATGAGTGTCGCCAGAGGATTGATAATGAGAAAAAGTGCCACTGGCCATTCGATACGTTTGTTTGTCATGAACACCTCTCAGAGTTAAGTCTAGCAGAGGTGTTCTTATTTCGACACTTAAATAGAAATACCGAGAAGGATTTTTGCGTAAGTTCCGCTCATATTAATATCTTGAGTAGGTGCGTTACCAGTGGAGTCCTTTGCATCTTTCCATCTGAAGTCAATATATCCCACCTCAGCTCCTGCTGTGAAACCAAGAAGATTGAGTCCCGCTTCCAGACCTGCGCTGTATGATGTGACGGAGTTCGCTGAAAAATCTGCTTTTGTAACGCCGCTTTCTTTTGCTGTCAGTGATGTCGAGTGAGAGAGCCCATATGTGAAGATAGGTCCGAGATAAATAATATTATTCAGTGGGCGCCAATTGATAATCAAAGCTGTGCGAGAATAATCGGCCTTAAAATCCAAAGCGCCGTTGCTGGCGGTGAGCCCCATATTCTCATAACGAATTCCCACTCCTGGAATTAACGGTAGGGGCAAAGTTAGAATCGCATCAGCACCAAGTCCGTAAGTAGGAACAATCGCAGGGGCGGAGGCGGAACACGTCGGGCACAGAGGCCCCAGGTCGGCCGCACTAGTAAGAAGCCCATAAGAGACGCGCGCTTCAAAAAGAGCCTGCGCCGGGGAACTTGCTAAAACACCAAGAAGAGAGAAAACGAATAACACCATCTTTTTCATAGAAAACTCCTAAAACCTTGCTTTGATTGTAATGTTCCTGCGACTCTTACTCAAATTCACTCTCAAAATAAGACCTTGGTCTCACTCTCTTTTCAGAGAGAATCTGATAAATTTTTAAAAGTATGTTCATCGATGTAGTGCGCCCGGAAACCTGGGAAGAATTAAATGATAAAGTGAAGTCTTCCTTGGGTTTAGAACCTCGTCTGCGCGCGCGCAGTTTTCATGGGTTGGCTCAGGCTGTTTTTGAGGTGTCTCAAGGAACGGCGCAGTTTATGTCTCATAAAAAATCAATCGGCGTGATTTTGGGGCAGACCTCCGTTTTTGAAAGTCTACTTCCTTATTATTATAAAGAAACTTACGAAGTGAACGCTCTTTCCCATCTTCAGCTCGATGATGTGAAAGAATGGGTTGAGGGTTTAAAAAAAGATACTAATTTTGTTTTGTTCAGCGAAGATCATCCGGTCACGGGGGAACTCTATCCCTTTGTTGAGGAGCTGGATAAGCTGCTTAATGAAAAACGGATTTTTTCTTTTCGCGTTTCTCATTCCAGACACTTCCATGAAACGACAGAGATCCGCCCTTACACAGTCCGTCTTTGTTCCTTTACCTCCCAAGTGGCCGTAGCTATTTTAGGAGAAAGGTACCGGTCTCCTTTTCTGTTAGCTCAGAATATGAGTTGGGAGACGGAGGGCTTTCTGAGGGAGCTTTCCGCCGCCCGCGAGGGACGAGAGGTCAACACCCTTTTAGTGGAAAAGCTTGAGCAGGAGCTGGCTCACGTGGCAAAGCCTTATTTTAAAGTCGGTGCCAGTCGTCTATATGATCGCGCTGTATGCGTTTTCGATGATGTGAGTGCGGAAGCTCTGGCAAATCTGATTTTTAAAAAATTAGGCCTTTCTTCGCAAGAAGGATGGCAAAAGATTGAAAGCACAAATATGTGTCATTGGTCCGTGGTGAAGATGTTTCGCCATTGGTGGGAGCCGACGCCCACGCTGGAGCAGTTGCGCGGACTTTTTATCGTGGGCCCGGAACTTCTCAATACAAAAGACTTTGCCAAGCTCGTGATATCTTCGTATGAAGAACTAAAAGAGCAGCAAAGTTGGACCGTGTGACCCAAGGCAAAGAGCGCTTCATCATTTTAAAAAAGATTAAATATTCCGAGGCGGACTTGATTCTTCACGCGTTGTCTCCTCACGGGGAAAAGCTGTCTTTTATTGCCCGAGGAGCTTTGCGTAGCAAAAAGCGTTTTGGCGGGGGCGTTCTTGAACCCACGCATTTTGTGAGTTTTACCTTTAAACAGTCAGAACAAGGGCAACTCAATGTTTTACAAGAGGCCACTCTCATTAACGACTTTCCCGGTATTCGCACGGACTATGATCGTTTAGAGTTAGCACTGCACGTCCTAGAGTGCGTCAGTAAAGTGAGTCAAGAGGGCGATAAGAATTCAGAGTTTCTTTATAATCTTCTTGGGAATACGCTGAAGGCGATTGAGACGACTCAAGATCCTTTGGTTTTGAAAATGCACTTCTATTTGAAGTTCCTACTTCAACAAGGGGTTGTTCAGGCTGAGCCCTGGATGGCTCCCTTTTTAAAAGCAAATCTGGCTGATTCCAATCAATTGCTTTCCCAGAGGCAAATCGTTGATGAAGAACTTCGCAACGTTGAGGCCATGGTTCGCCATTATATAGAACACGCCATGCTTTAAGAGCCCTTTCTTGGTCGAGTCCACGAGTGCATGATTGCAAATAGCGGGGAAAATTTTATTATTTAGGATGTCTAAGTAAAGGATTGAACTCAATGGCGGAGCTGGAAAGTAAACGAGTCTTTTTGATTGCTTCAAGTAAATCTGACGAAGCGGCTTCCATGGCGAAGATTGTTGAGAACCATGTTCCGGGAGCAACAATCTTTACGGCAAGCGATGGGATGGAAACTCTCTTTAAGTCTGAGAACGTGCCTCCTCATGTCGTCATTTTGGATTCCGACATTCAAAAAGTGGCGGCTTTAGATATCGCGGAAAAGTTAATTCGCAAAAAAGAAAAAATTGCCGTGATTATTGTTTCGCCGTTGCCTGATACGGAACACTTTGTTGATGAGGTGGTGACGGGGCAGGTCCATTTTTTAACTCGTCCGACGGATCAGAAAACCTTTTTGGAACATTTGACCCGAGCGATGAATTGGATTGCTCATGGTGATATTTCTGGGGATCGCCTGCTCTTTTTAACCGCGAATGAACTGCTGATGCGTGCGGGTGAAAAAGCCAACTCTGTTTTTCTAGTTAAAAGAGGTCTTCTGAAGGCCTACAAACAAGAAGGTGAAAAGGAAGTTTTGCTCGGGGAAATTAAGCCAGGCGAGTTTGTTGGGGAGATGGCCTATATTAATGGCGAAACTCGTTCCGCAAATGTCATGAGCTTGACGGAGTGCGAGCTGATCGAGATTCCAAATGATTGTCTTGATAAAGTCCTGTTCTCAAAACCCGCGTGGTCCAAAGCGTTGGTCAAGACGTTGTCGACACGTCTTAAGCATTCAAATGAAGAGAAGGCTGCCAAGTAGAGGGCGCTATTTGCCTTTTCCCAAAGGGTGAAGTTTCTCCATCGTGCGTGCCAGTTGGTCAACACCCAGATGAGTGTACTTTTCCGTCGCTTGAAGGCTTTCATGTCCCAGTAGTTCTTGAAGGGTTCTTAGGTTGGCGCCACTTGATAGTAAGTGCGTTGCAAAGCTGTGGCGGAGGGCGTGTGGGTGAAGAGGTTTTAATAGGCCCGCACGAAGCCCACTTTGTCGAACCATCTCATAAGCCGTGCGTGGGTTCAGAGCCTTTTCCCCAAAAACATATTCATTAAAGGAGCTCTCTTTTTTCCAACGAAGCAAGACTTCAAGGGTCAGTGTGGGAAGAGCCACGACTCGTTCTTTCGAGCCCTTTCCTTTCACGCGCAAAACTTTTTGAGCCGCTTGAATGTCGCTCCACTTAAGATTGCACGCCTCGCTCACACGAAGGCCTCCGCCATAAAGGAGAAGGAACAGGACTTTGTCCTTTAAGGAGAGGTCTTTATGTGAATCGAAACTTTTAAGGACGGCCAGCGCCTCATCCACACTGAGAAAGTGGGGAAGCTTTTTAGGAACTTTGGGGCAGGTGATCTGAAGTGACAGGTCTTTTTCAGTCAGCCCCTCGTCGAAGGCCCAGGAAAAGAAGCTTTTTAAAGTGGCGGCCTTGCGGTTGCGGGAGGCTAGGGAGAGGTGCGCCCATTGATTGAAGGCCGCCCGGGCCGTGGCCAAGAGGTCGAGTTCACTAAGCACCTTTGGATGTGAGAATTTATCGCAATCAAAGGCCTGTTTTAAATCGAGGGTGTAGTGTTTGATTGTTAAGGGTGAGGCCGACTTAATAAAAGTCATGTATTTCAAATATTTATCTATATTTTCGGTAAGCTTAAAAGGCCGACTCATAACCCAAAACCTTATAGATTCATCCCTGAACCCTAAAAATAATTTAACGCCGTGCAAAATTTTTCTTGCAAAACTTACACGACCAAAGTTATAACTCAATGCGTTGTCGCGGCGTATCATGTTGAGATAATCAATCTGAGACGCCCACCCAAGTTTAATAAAGCACGTTTACCGAAAGGTGGAGCCCATGAACGAAAACAACTCAACGACTGTTTTGCCCTCTTCTCAGAATGCAAACCAAGTTATGTGGAACACAAATCAAACTTCCAAAGTGGTTGAAAACAAGACCATCGTCTACCAATCTGAGGTGATGGGAAGCTTGATGAAGATGATTGATCGCGTAGCTCCCTCAAACGCGAACATCTTGGTTCTGGGTGAGTCTGGCACTGGTAAGGAGTTGATCGCTCGTTCTATCCATGAACGTTCGGGCCGTAAGAACAAGCCTTTTGTGGCTATCAACTGCGGAGCTCTTCGTGAGACGCTTCTTGAGTCCGAGCTTTTTGGTCATGAGAAAGGTTCCTTCACAGGTGCTTACACTCGCAAAATCGGTTTAGCTGAAGCCGCTAACGGTGGAACATTGTTCCTTGATGAAATCGGTGAGTTGGACCCCGCGATTCAAGCCAAACTTCTTCGCTTCATCCAAGAAGGTGAAGTTTATCGTGTTGGTGGTAAAGACCCCATTAAAGTGGATATCCGTTTGATCTGCGCGACAAACCGAGAATTGGATCAAGAAGTGGTTCGTGGTAATTTCCGTGAGGACCTTTTCTATCGTATCAATACGATCGTGGTTAGTGCGCCTCCTCTTCGTCGTCGTAAAGAGGACATCCCGGTTCTGATCAACCATTTCTTGAATAACTCTCAGCATGCTTATTTGAACCGTGGTCGTTCTGTAAGTGAAGATGCGATGAAGGCGTTGACTCGTTATGACTGGCCGGGAAATATCCGTGAGCTTCAAAACGTGTGTGAAAGACTTCAGATTTTGTCTGAAGGACACATGATCATGCTCAACGATGTTCCTGAGAACATTCGTAACGGCGAAATGGAAAAAGATATTATTGATTACGATCCGCAAATGACTTTGCACGAGCTTGAAAAGCGTTACATCTTGAAAGCTTTGGCTCATTTCGGTGGCAATAAAACTCAAGCGGCGAACAACTTGGGTATTACGATCAAGACTCTTTATAACAAACTCCATGAGTACGGTGAGTTTGAAAAGTTCGCGGTTCACACGAAACCGATGAAATAATTTACTAGCAGCCCGGAGTGGTTTTCTCTCTCTTCCCACTCCGGGTTTACTTTAGCCCGAGGTTTTTATGAAGAAGGTTTTTGCACTAACATTAGCGGCTCTGACTTTTTCCAGCGTTTCGCAAGCGTGGATTATTAAGGGGAACAACACCCCATCTCCAAGTCAGCCCGTGTCTCGCGGTATTAGTGTGGAGGATTGTTCTGATTCTCTCTATCAAAGCCTGAGCACCTTTTCTTCATCAACAGATACGGCCTGTTCTTACGGTCGAACTGATCGCGAGTTTCAAAGATGTACTATCTCCATCGCGCAAGAGATAGGTCATCAATATGTTCAGTTGGCGGGCCAAGCCTGCGCGACCGCTCGTAATACGGCGGAAGCCAATTGCGCCATCGATCTCTATTTCCGTGGCGGTCTTTATGTTTCTAATAATTCAATGTCAGCAGATGGTGTGCGTGTCTGTTCTAACGTCGAAAAAGATCAGCTGAAGTCATGTGTTATCAATCAATATCAAACTCGTGGCAAATCCGGCATTGATGCGGCAAGAATTTGCTTAGAGCAGTTCGATCCCGCCGTTAAAGCGCGTCGAGAAGCAGAACAAAAACGCATTGAAGCTGAAAAACGTGCGGCGGAAGCAAAAAGACAAGAAGAGCTTCGTCGCCAAGAAGAGCAACGTCGTCAGCAACAACAAGCTGAACAAAAGAAGAAAGACGAAGAGGCTCGTAAAAAAGAAGAAGAGCGTAAGCGCCAAGAACAACAGCAACAGCAGCAGCAGCAAACTCAACCCAGCGCTCCGGTCAGTACACCTGATGCTGGTGGTGGCGTGATCGTCGATCTTCCTAACTTCGAATAAACACATCCAGGCATAATATTATTCCCTTGCCCCCTGTGAGAGAGTCTTCTTGAGAGGGGCAAGGTGTTCTCAACGTCTCCACCTGGCGGATCGAGAGTTCGGCCCGGTGTCTAGACGAAATGATTGATTTTCAAAATCAAATAAACATTCTCAAGATTATAAATAAAAATGGCGTAAACAAGGAGTAATTTGATGAAGCTCATCTGTATCGCCGTTTTCTTCTATTCATCGTTTTCGTTCGCTCTGACAATGACTCAAAAGAATTTAGCCCCTAGCGCTGGTCAAAGCGAAATTCAGTTTGGGACAGGTTATGTATCTTCATCTTTAACGGCGACGATGGCGACCGCAAACACCTCAGGGTATGAGGTCGCAACTTCCTATGTGTATGGTTTAAGTAATGAGCACTCTCTCGGTTTAGGCGTCGGGTATGGTTCCGCCGAATCAAAGTACGATTACATAATGGCCCCTGATGTGACCTTTAAAAAGCAGGGCCTGTCCGACTTGTTGTTGGCATACCAGGGGAACTTCGATTTAAGCGGATTTACTTTTTTTACTCACGTCGGTGCTCATATTCCAACTGAGAAATATAAAATCGATAGCGATAAGAACGAACAAAATCTGTCTTCAGGAAGGGTGTCACCTCTTATTGGCTTAGGGATCATTGTGCCGTCTTCCGTGGCGGATGTGGGGGCGCGTTTGAAGTATAAGCTTCCTCAGGACGGGGATGCGGAGAGAGTGTCTTCAGGGCTTTCCAAGCAAGGGACAATTTCAGGTGGAAACGAATTGACCTTGGCTTTATTTGCGGAGATTCAAAATGCCTTTCATCCAAACTTTGAGGTGAGCTATATGACCGTGAGCTCCAGCACTGCAAAATTTAGTGACAGCACGATCACTTACTTGGAGCAGAAGCTTCTTTCTTTGGATGCTGCCTTTAGAATTGAGATCGCTCCAGGTTTTGAGGTGTTGCCGGTTTTGACCTATTCTACTTTGCTGAACAAAAGCGATCTGAATATTGACTCCTACAATACGTTTGCGGGGAATCTTCGCGGACGATTCACCTTCTAAGATTTAAAAATTCGCTTAGTTTTTTTCATAGAGCTTTGCGTACTTCCGCGCAAAGCGTACGGTTTGCGCAATCAGTTCTTCGTTGGAAGACTCGTGCAGAATGCGCTCAAAGAAGAAGATGCCGTCCATATAGATGTCCAAGTCCTGACACAGCTCCAGAACATTGGCGTTGGGTTGCAGTTTGTTCTGATCCGCCAAAGCTTGCACGCGATTCACAAGGCGCTCATCTAATTGCAGAGGCACGGTCTCGCGGACGCGCTTTTTGAACTGTTTATTCACGAGGGCTTGAACAAAAATAATCTTGGCAAAGTCCTCATGACCACAGCCATACTCCAAGCGCTGAAGGACGTAGGCCTCCAACTCATCACCCAAAGTTTTTTGTGGTGGATAGGGGAGTTCAAGATGGTTGGTTTCCTCAAGGAACTTTTCAATGATGGCAATAAGTAAACCCTCTTTGCCTTCGAAGTAGCGGGCGATAAGGGACTCATTCACGTCGGCCTTTTTGGCAATCATTCGTGTGGTGGCACCATCAAAACCATGTTTTGAAAAGATCTCGCGGCCCGCATTGATGAGGCGCTCTTCGGAGGCGGACCGATCTCTCTTTTTACCCTTAATATGAGCATTGCTATCATCTTTTTGGGTTTTTGTATGAGATGTTTCCGTCATGAAAACCTCCTGAGAATTATATAAGTACTTGAAACTTCTTATCTTTACATAATGTATCATAAGGCAGGTGAGACATCAAGAAAGTAATTGATTGCATACTTAAGGATCCTGCAATAGATTAAGTATGTAAGCGATTACTTAACGGAGTTAATCCTATGAAGAAAATGGATATGCTGAAAGTGGGCAGTTTTGCCGTGATAGTAGCGGCTCTTCTTGCGGGACAAAGTGCTTCGGCACTCAGTCTTAATGACTATTTAGAGCAGGTGAAGCAGGAGAGCTTGGGGTACAAATCAACAAGTGAGCAGGCCGAAGCAGCCAGCTTAAAATCTCGGGAGGCGGATCTGTTTTTTACGCCCCGATTTTTTGTTGAAGCGCGAATCGGGCACGATGGGAAAGAGCCTTTTGCATCGACGATCACTTACGATCGCCTCAAATTGCAAAACTATTCTTTAGGGCTTTCTCAAGAGTTTAGCTTTGGTCTGCAGACCAAACTTTCTTACGCCATGGATAGAACGGAGGTGGAAGGGGCCACTCTTCCTGCCGGTGTTCCTAACAGCTTTTGGAATGCAACTCCAACCTTAGAATTAAGTATGCCCTTGTGGGCGAATGGTTTTGGTCGTTCCTCTCGCGCCAATGAAGATCTGACCCGACAACAAAATCTTGCAGAACGTTTTGGGGCTGATGCACAAACGCGTGGATTTCTTGTCGAAGCAGAAGCAGCTTATTGGAGATTGGCTTCCGCACAAGAGGTTGTACAAGTGCAGGCTCAGGCGTTGAAACAAGCGCAGAGCATCCTCGATTACGTCTCACGCAAAGCGAAGATGAATCTTGGAGAGAGTGCGGATGTGTTGCAAGCGAAAGCCCTTGTTGAGGCCCGTATGTTTCAATTACAGCAAGCTCAGAACCAAGAGCGCACTGCACGTCGCACCTTCAACACTTATATAAATAAAGAGGCCGAGCAGGCTGTCATGGGTCTTGAAAACATCAACTATGGCGAACTTCAGAAGGTCCTCGTCCCAACGGCAAAACCCGGTGATCGCTATGACGTCAAAGCGGCAGAAGCGCAATCCCTACTTGCGAAATCCTCCGCCCAGTTGGTCGCGGAAAGAAACAAACCCAAGTTGGACCTTTACGGGAGTTATGCACTCAATGGACGAGATGAAGAGTTTAACGAAGCCATGAAGGCAGCGGGAAAAACGGAACGTGATACCGCGTTTGTGGGAGTGCGTTTGAATATTCCTTTAAACCTTGGGGCCTTATCTGACGCGAAGGCTGGCGCACTGAAAACTCAAAGAGCCGCAGATTTGTCCTATCAACAAAAACGTTTCACTCAAGATCAAGATTGGACCAATCTGACTCAGCAGCTTGGCGAAGCCAAAGAAAGCCTTCGTTTGGCAACCAATATCGTGAATGCGCAAAAAGCCAAACTTGAAAATGAAAGAATTCGTCTTCGCCAGGGAAGAACCACGACTTATCAGGTTCTTCTTTTTGAGCAAGACTTCTCACAATCTGAGGTGGCGCGAGTTCAAGCCGCCGCTCAGATTCTTGGATTGCAAGCACAAATTAAACTTTACCAAACCTCTGTTGAAGGAGGGAAATAGTCATGAGCTTACCTAAAATCTCAATTAGCAGACCGATCTTTATCACCTGCGTGACCATCGCGATCGTCGTGGTGGGGTGGGCTTCCTTTAAGTCCATGAGCGTGGATTTGTTTCCGGATGTGAGTGTCCCGGTTGTCACCGTACAAACTGTCTATAAAGGCTCTGGCCCCTCTGAAATTGAAACCTTGGTCAGTCGTCCCATCGAAGAGGAAGTCAGCACCATCTCTGGAATTAAACGTCTGACTTCAAAAAGCCTCGAGGGCGTCAGTCAGGTTATCGTCGAGTTTAACAGCAGTGTTGACGTGAAGTACGCGGAACAACAAGTCCGTGATAAAGTGAATATCGCCAAAGCGAAACTTCCCAGTGAGGTCGATGACCCTGTTATCAGAAAATTCGACCCCTCAGATACACCCATTTTAACTTTGTCCGTCACCGCGAAGGGCCTGGGGGACGCGCAACTTTTTGATATTGCCGATCAATATATTAAGCCGCGCTTGGAACAGGTGAATAACGTCGGAGCCATCGAGATCTTTGGTGGACGCGAAAGAGAAATTCATGTCCTTTTAGATCGCAAAAAACTTCGTGCGCGTGAGGTCTCTGTCGGTCAAGTCGCAGGACAAGTGGGGGCTTCGGGAGAAAATATTCCTAGCGGTAAGGTGGAACAGGGAGGCAAAGAACTGGTCTTTCGTGGTCTGGGAGAGTTTAAGACCGTTTCTGAAATTTCTGACACCCTCGTAAATCTTTACGGGAATGAAGTGCCCACTCGAGTTTCAGATTTGGGTGTGGTTGTCGATACTTTGGAAGATGAAAAGTCACGCGCCTTTTTGAACGGCGAAAAAGCTTTGTTCTTACAAGTCTATCGGCAATCCGGTTCAAACACGGTGAAAGTGGCTGATGATGTTATTAAACAGCTTGAAAGAATTAAGCCAGAGCTTGAAAAACTGGAAGGGGCTCCGAGCACTCAAGTTGTTTCCAACGCCTCTATTAAGATCAAAAACAACTTGTTTGACGTGTATGAGACGATCATTATCGGTATCATCCTTACCGTTATTACAGTTTTCTTCTTCTTGGGAAGTGCTCGTTCGACTTTAATCACGGCAATTTCTTTGCCGATTTCCTTGATCGGTGCCTTCTTGGTCATGAAGTTGGCTGGCTTTTCGATTAACATTGTTTCGATGTTGGCTTTGACATTGGCGGTGGGTCTTTTGATCGACGATGCGATCGTCGTTATTGAAAATATCTATCGTCGTATGGAGTTAGGTGAAGAGTCTTTGACGGCGGCAGAAAAAGGGACCACAGAAATTCAAATGGCGGTCTTGGCCATCACTTTGGTTGTAATCGCGGTCTTCGTTCCCGTGGGAACAATGTCGGGGACTATCGGTCAGTTCTTGAAACAGTTTGGTATGACCGTGGTGTTCTCGATGGCTATCAGTTGGTTTGTGGCGATGACCATCATTCCAATGTTGACGGCTTACTTTGGAGGAGAGGGGCAACATGGGGCACACCATAACCCTCATGGAAAGCTCACTTTCTATGATAAGACTTTGGGGCGTTTGGTTCGGGGTTTTGATCGCTTTCAATCCTGGCTTGAAAAAGTGTATGAAAAACTCTTGCGCGTGACTCTTCGTCATCCGTTGTTGACCATTGGTGCGACATTCTTGGTGTTCGTGCTGAGCATTTACTCCGTTACGAAAGTTCCCGGCGCCTTTATCACAGATGATGACAGCGGCGAGTTTACAGTCACTCTTGAAATGACACCCGGAACCAGCTTGGACGGTATGAATAAGATTGGTAACGAAGTGGATAAGATCATTCGAGCCAATCCCGAGGTGAATTACACGGCTATGATTATTGGTAGTTTGTACGGCGAATCGAACAAGGCCAATTTCTATGTGCGCATGAAGGACGGCAAAGAGCGTGGAAAGTTAACGACTGAAAAGTTCCGCGACAAAATTCGTGGACAGTTGGCTTCTTTCACTAATGCCAACCCTGTTGTTAAAAAGTACGATGCGACCGGGGGCATGGGACAGCAGCCGTTTGTTCTGAATATCATTTCAGCGGATCCTAAAGAGCTGGAGGCCTCAGCTACGAAAATTCTTGAGAAGCTCAAAGCCGATCCTCGCCTTAAAGACGTGGATACAAACTTCCGTCCCGGGAAACCTGAGATGCAAGTTCGTTTAAAGCCGGGAGCTGCGAAACAATACGGTATCAACACGAAAACCATGGGCCAAGAACTTCGCGCGCAAGTGGAAGGATTTACGCCAGCCAAATTCCGTGAAAAGGGACGGGAATATGAAGTTCGGGTTCGTTTACTTCCTGAACAGCGCGATTTAAAACAGAGTTTCAACGAAGTTTATGTGCCTAACGTGAATAGAAAACTCGTACGTCTTTCCGATGTGGCAAGTGGAGACATTGCTTCAGGACCGGCGTCGATTGAGCGTCAAGACCGCGGACGTTATATTCAAATCACTGCGGGCCTTGCCCCAGGGGCAGGTTTAAGTAATGTCGTTAACGATGCCGTCACAGCGATGACGACCGGAGACGCGGCATTCCCATCCAGTGTCCGTTACGGTTTCGGCGGGGATGCGGAAAATATGAAAGAATTGATGACCTCCACCGTCTTGGCGTTGGGTTTTGCGATTCTGTTCATCTACCTGATCCTTTCAAGTTTGTATGAGTCCTTTATTACGCCTATCACGATCATGGTGGCATTGCCTTTGGCCCTGTGTGGGGCGTTCCTGGGACTTTTCTTGATGAAAGAGACGATGACCATCTTTGCCATCTTCGGTTTCTTCATGTTGATCGGGGTGGCCGGTAAAAATGGTATCTTGTTGGTCGATTATACAAATCAGATGATGGCCGAGGGTAAATCGCGTGCTGAAGCTTTGGTGGAAGCGGGTAAGACTCGCCTTCGTCCGATCCTGATGACTTCATTTGCGTTGATTGCCGGAACCTTGCCGGTGGCGATCGGAATGAATGAAGCGTCGAAATCGCGCACCGCTATGGGTGTGGCCATTATCGGGGGTATGATTTCTTCAACTATTTTGACTCTGATTGTGGTTCCTGCGGTATTTACTTACGTAGACCGCTTCAGAATCTGGGCCAATAACATTGGTGGCAAGTTAACGTCCACCAGGAAAGACAGACACGTTGAAGTGAAACTGACATCCGAGTCACCCGCCGTCGAGGCCAGCGACTACGGTGTCACAGAAAGTTAAGGATGGAGGTTTTATGGCGAAATTATTTATTCAATCAATGCCAACGCCAGAGGAATTGCAGACGTCCGTATCGAGAATTCATGAGGGGGTCGACACGGGTCCTCTTTATGCGAATCTTCTTTTTATGAAGGTGGCCTCGGAGCTGGATAACTATTTGGACAGTGTTTTAGCTCCTTACAATTTGTCCAGCGGCCGGTTCACATTGCTGCATCTTTTGAGTGATTTTCCGGAAGGTTTGATGCCTTCAGAGCTTTCTCAGAGAGTGGGCGTGACTCAGGCGACGATTTCGGGACTTTTAAATAGTTTGGAAAAGGCTGAATTGGTGAAAAGAGAACTTCATCAAAAAGATGCAAGATCTTTTGTGATTCGCCTGACCGAAAAGGGGGAGGGATTAATTAAGGAACTCTTTCCCGTATGGTCTCCGAAGTTGTCGGCCTTTTGGAGTCAGTTCTCAGACCAGGAGCGGACCCTTATGCAGGGGCTTTTGGAAAAGATGTTGAGAAGTACAAGTTTGCTGACACGCAATTGATAGGGAAGGTTTCGATCTAGCTAGATCGAAACCTGGGAGATGACGCTGACAACACGGCGAATATCTTCTTCATCGTGGTATAGGCCAAAACCAAAACGCAATCGATTCCCTCGTGAGTCGGTGAGGACGTGGTTTTGCGCCAACGCTGCGACCATTTTCTGAGTCGATTCCCCTGAAGGAAGTGCAAAAGTTAAAAAGTGACCATGCCTTGTACCCTCGCCCCTCATCAGAGTTTGTTGGTTGAGTAGGGGATGGTTGATCTTTTCAATCTCTTCCAAAAAGAGCGTCTGATTCCTCTCCACAAAATTGTGAATTTGAATGATATCAAGTCCCTCCGTCTTGAACTTTTCTAAGGCGGCAATCAAACGATAGACAGACGAGAAATCCATGGTGCTGCCAGCATATTGAAGAGCATCTACTGGATAACCCACTTCAGATCCCACCGCAGACAAATGAGACAGCTCTGCAAACCATCCCGTATGGAACGGACGGTGTCGGGTCTTCGGAGGGACATAGAGGAAACAGGCTCCTTCGCCCCCTTGTGCATATTTGTAGGAGCCTGCCAGATAGAAAACACGATCTTCTAATGACGACAGATTCGTCGGTACCGCCATGAAGGCATGATAGCCATCAATCACGAACAAAGATTCGACGGGGGCGTTTTGAGCCAGTCGTTCCACATCACAGGCCAGGCCGGAGTTAAAAAAAACCTGACTTAGGAAAATCAAATTCCAAGAGTGGGACGTCATTTCTTTTTCAAAGCGTTCGTGGAAGGTTGAAATAGGAAGCGTCGGGACTTTGACGACTTCAAAGTTTTTAAATTCTGACAAACGATTGATTTGTCGATCGAAGCTGTAGAACTCGGAGTCGGTGGTGAGGATGCGCACCTTTTGAGTCCAGTCCAAAGAACTGAGAAGGCGAAAAACAAACTCATGAGTATTCGGGGCAAAGACCAATTGTTGAGGGTGGGACAGATGAAGGACTTCGGCGATCAACTTTTGTGCCTGCGGGACTTTTTTTGAAAAGATGTGGGTCCATTTGTTGTCGACATATTTGCAGGCGTCATCCCAATACTCGAGATGAGCTTCCCGGGTCACGTCCGGCCAGTAGTGGTGACTATGACAGGCAAAGTGAAGTTCTTGAGGGTGGGCTTTTAAAAAACGGCTGTAAAGATGTTTGTACATAGAAAGATCATACTGAAAAGAGTCTGATTTGACTATGAAAGAGCAGAGCCCTTGTTTGGATATAAAAAAAGGCGCTCTTTGAGGGAGCGCCTTTTGAAAGCTCATCAATAGATGAAGTTCAGACTAGAAGTAGCCTTCATCGTCACCGAAGTCTTCGTCGTCTTCATCGTCGTCGTCTTCGTCATCATCATTTTTATCTGTAATTTCGTCTTCGCCTTCTTCATCTTCCACATCTTCGAAAGATCCTTCAGCTTCAGACTCTTCACCTTCTTCGTCCCATTCGTCAGCAGAGGCTTCTTCTTCGATGTCGATCATTTCATCCATTTCTGCTTCGTCGAAGTCAGAAGAGATTTCAGCGATGACAGGTGTTGAAGGTTTAAGAACTTCAGCACCAGCGCCTACAGCAGCTGCTTTTTTAGGAGCCGCTTTTTTAGGGGCAGCCTTTTTCGCAGCAGGTTTTTTTGCAGCTTTTTTGGGAGCTGCCTTTTTAGTTGCGGCTTTTTTAGTAGCAACTTTTTTAGCGGGTTTAGCAGCTTTTTTAGGAGCCGCTTTCTTCGCAGGTTTTGCTGCCTTCTTAGCTGTTTTCTTAGCTGTTTTCTTAGTTGCCTTTTTTGCAGTAGCTTTTTTTGCAGGTTTCGCTGCTTTTTTTGCTACTTTCTTAGCTGGTTTTGCTTTTTTCTTTGCCATGATTAGCTCCCTGAAAAGTCCTGTTTCAAAATAAATTGCCCCCTTAGACTAGCGAGATTTAAGGGGGCAGGCAAATCAAAATAGAACCAGTTCCAGAGGTCTTGTTTAGTTGATGATCCCGCTGAGGTGGTCGTCAATGATTTTGGCCAGATCGTTGGGGAGGACAAAGGACAGGAAGAGGCCCCCATTATTGACCCCCTGTTTGGGGACGATCGTGAAGTATCCCAGTGTTCTCGTTCCCGCTTTGTTTTTAATTGGGGCCGTGATGCCTATGTACTCCGGGAAGTAGGAGCTTTCCAGGAACAAACCGACCGCATTCACTCCGAAATAGAGGAACATCTTGTTGTCAGAGTTCTGGTTCAGCCCCAGGGCTAGTGAGGGATATTCTCCGCTAGGCATCATAGGAAGAGCGCGTCCGCCAGGGAGAGTTGTTGCGGCAGGCAGAGTGACCTTGTCTTTGACGATCAGCTTCAAGGGGATGCTGACTGCCACTCGAGCTTTTTGTTGGGAGTCCAGAACGGTCGCAATTTTGACCCCCTTTACGTTGGGTACATCTATATAAAGACTCGAGAAAGGTCCCGGAGGCAGGGGAAGGTAAAGCAGGAGTGCGTTATTGGCCTTATCGAGGCTTAAGACATGTTCGTTTTCATAACTGCCGCTGCCCACGTAGGCATTCATATCTAATTTGTCATAAGCACTGGGAGTCTGAGGAGCGGGAGTTGTCGTTCCTCCTTGGCCGGAATTATCTCCATTAGATCCTTGGGTGGAATCTCCCGCCGTAGGGGTGATGGCTTGAAAACCACCGTCTTTACTGCAGGCCGCAAGAAGAGAAGTTGTCATCAGGGCAACCAGGAGACCTGCTAATCTTGAAGTGTTCATAAAAATATCCTCCACGCTTATGCTATATTTTTCGGCACGAAGCGGGCTGGACTTTAGCTAAATATTTGAAATTATTGGTAAAAAAGTTATACACTTTGTTCGAATTGAAAATCTTTGGTCAGGGGGGTGTCAACAGCGTGGGCAGAAAATAAAAAAACCCGGTGAGAGTCCCACCGGGTTTTTGAGTTTGTTTCTATTTGCTAGCTATTAACCGATCAACTTAAGAGCCAATTGGTTAGATTGGTTAGCTTGCGCCAAAGTTGAAGTACCAGCTTGCAACAAGATGTTGTTACGAGTCATCTCTGAAGATGCTTGAGCCACATCAGTGTCACGGATACGGCTGTTAGCTGCAGAGAGGTTCTCTTGAGCAACACCCAAGTTGTCAACAGTCGAAGTCAATCTGTTTTGGAGCGCACCAAGATTAGCGCGTGTTCCAGAGATTGAAGTCTGAGCGTTGTCCAACATACCCAAAGCTTCTTGTGCACCTTCTTTAGTAGAGAAGTCTACACCAGATAGTCCCAGAGCATCCAAAGTTGCTACGTTCTCACTCGCGTTGAAGGAGATACGATCTTCTTCAGAGTTATTGAACAAACCAACTTGGAAGTCGAACTTCGGAGAAGAACCATCCAACAACTTAGTAGTACCCCAAGTTGTTACAGCAGAGATACGTTGAATTTCAGATTTCAATTGCTGAACCTCTTTATTCAACATGCCACGCTCGTTCTCACCTACAGTGTCAGAAGCCGCTTGGATTCCCAACTCACGAAGACGAACCACGATGTTACCGATTTCGTTCAAGCCACCCTCAGCAGTTTGAACCATAGAGATACCATCGTTCGCATTTCTTTGAGCTTGTGCTGCAGAACGAATCTGAGCTTTCAAGCCTTCTGAAATCGCAAGACCTGCAGCATCGTCAGCCGCTTTATTGATACGGCTACCAGAAGCAAGTTTCGCCATTGAATCGTTGATTGCTCTTTGTGAACCAACGAGGTTTCTTTGTGCATTAATCGCGCTTACGTTTGTTGATACTCTCATTCCCATTTTAAATTCCTCCGTTAATATTTATTTTTCATTTTCAATACCCTCCTTGATTTGTTTTTTTGGCTCGGCAGAACCTACTTCTGCTTTGCCGGTGCTGACATCCGAGTCTGCACTTTTTTAATGGCCTTTTTGTTTTAAGGCTCTTTGAGAACCTTCGCTGGGCATTTGCATTCCGCTCAGCTGCGAACAATCTATTGTTCTTTTACGTCATCCTTGAAGGCCCTCCTTTCGGTTATACAGAGAGAGTGACCTTCTCTCTCTGACTCCTTCTGAGTGAATCGTTGATGTGAAATTGATCGGGATTTGAGACGATCTCTTGACAGGACGTCAGGCGAGATTTGTTTGATTTTTACAATACTAGCCAAAAGATAGATCGAGGATTCCGGACCTAGGGTTGTCCTGAATCATAAAGGAACAGTACTTTGAGAGAGAAAAAAGACAAATTTACGGACTTTGGCTCAGTCAATTTCTAGAAAGCGACAAAAGGCCATGTTGCCGGCCAAAAAATATTGGTGCTCTTGTTCTTGTTTGAGGTGATGGGCAGGGTTGTAGCCGATGGTGCAAAGGACCTTTTCGCCATCAAAGTGAGAACAGTCTTCGCAGGAAAAGCGTGTGTCGTATTTTAGGTAATCACTGGGACTCACGCGGTCTTTCTTGATAGAGGCATGCAGACGAGGCTGAGACTTCCCTTTTCCCTTTGGATTTACAATACCCACAGACATTGTTTAATCCCTCCATTGACAAAGCTAAAATAAGACTCATCCTTTATTTCAGATGGAGGGTTTATGAGCAACGATATTGAAAAAATGACGCGAAAAAGTCAGGAGGCGATGCAGGCAGCGGCTCGCTTAGCAGAGCGTAAAGGGAGCCCCTCCGTAGAGCCTGAACACCTTTTGATGGAGCTGGTGCAGCAGTCTGAAGGCATTGTTCCCCGTCTATTGGATAAAATGAGCGTGAATCAAGCCCAGTTTCTGACGGAACTGCGCGCCAAAATGGATCGTTTTCCTCAGGTGAGTGGTGGGAACCAAAAGCTTTTTGCGGGCCCTCGTTTGGAAAAGATCTTTAAGTTGGCCGAGGATGTCGCCCAAGAATGGGGAGACTCTTACATATCTACTGAACACTTCTTTTTGGCAATGTTGCGTTCCGGAGATGCGGAACTGAGCGGCTTGTTTAAGAAATCCAAAGTGAATGCGGATGCCGTGAAGGCCGCATTGGAAGAGATGCGCGGCAATCAGAAGGTCACCGATGATGACCCTGAAAATAAATACGAAGTTTTAAAAAAGTACGCCCGAGACCTGACGGCCTTAGCGGCAGAAGGTAAGTTGGACCCCGTAGTCGGGCGTGACGAAGAGATCCGTCGCGTAATCCAGGTGCTTTCACGACGAACCAAAAACAACCCGGTTCTGATCGGGGAACCCGGCGTGGGTAAAACCGCGATTGCCGAAGGGTTGGCCATCCGAATTTTAAAGCAAGACGTTCCGGATAATCTCGTGGGTAAAAAACTGATGTCCTTGGATATGGGAGCCTTGATTGCGGGTGCCAAGTATCGCGGTGAGTTTGAGGATCGCCTCAAAGCCGTGATCAAAGAAGTGACCTCCAGTGAAGGGCGAATCATTTTATTCATCGACGAGTTGCACACTCTGGTTGGCGCCGGAAAATCAGAAGGGGCCATGGATGCGGGACAACTTTTAAAGCCGGCTTTGGCGCGGGGTGAACTTCGTTGTATCGGTGCGACCACCTTGGATGAGTATCGTAAGTACATTGAAAAAGATGCGGCCCTCGAGCGTCGTTTCCAAACGGTGCTGGTCGAAGAACCCAGTGTTGAGGATGCGATCACCATCTTGCGTGGGTTAAAGGAAAAATACGAAGTCCACCATGGAATTCGTATTACCGATTCGGCTCTGGTTTCTGCAGTGAAGCTGTCGCATCGTTATATCACCAACCGTTTCTTGCCGGATAAAGCGATCGACTTGATCGACGAAGCAGCCAGCAAGTTGGGGATTGAAACTCGTTCTGTTCCTGAAGAAGTGGATAAGATCGAGCGCGAGTTGATGCAGCTTCGCATTGAAAAAGAAGCTTTGAAAAAAGAAAAAGAAGAAGGCGCCAAAGATCGCCTGATGGTGATCGAAAAAGAGATCACGGATCTCAATGCCAAGAATCAATTGCTTCGCGAGCAGTGGGAATTTGAAAAGGGCGGCATTGAGCAGATTAAAAAACTCAAAGCCGAAATCGAAGACCTCAAGGTCGCTGTTGCGAAGGCCGAGCGTGAAGGAGATCTGGGCAAAGCCGCGGAACTAAAATACGGAAAACTTCCTGAAACAGAAAAAAAGATGAAGTCTTTGGAAGAGCGAAGTAAAGAAAAAGCGTCCAGCTCTGAAAACCGCATGTTGAAGGAAGAAGTCGGTCCTGAAGACGTCGCCGAAGTGGTGGCGAAGTGGACGGGAATTCCGGTCAGCAAGATGTTGGAAAGTGAGACGCAAAAACTTCTTCATATGGAAGAAGCTTTGCAAAAACGTGTGGTCGGTCAGGATCACGCTTTGACCATCGTAGCGGATGCGATTCGCCGTGCGCGGGCAGAGATTTCAGACCCGAATCGTCCCATCGGAACGTTCATGTTCCTGGGGCCGACGGGGGTTGGTAAAACTGAGACCGTGAAAGCTTTGGCGGAGTTCCTCTTTGATGATGAACAAGCCGTGGTTCGCATTGATATGAGTGAGTACATGGAAAAGCACTCTGTGGCTCGTCTGATCGGTGCGCCTCCGGGCTATGTGGGATATGAAGAGGGCGGCCAGTTGACGGAAGCCGTTCGACGACGTCCTTACAGTGTCGTGTTGATGGATGAGGTTGAAAAAGCTCACTCCGATGTCTTCAATATCTTGTTGCAGGTTTTGGATGATGGTCGATTGACTGACGGTCAGGGGCGCACCGTGGATTTTAAGAATACGGTGTTGATTATGACATCCAACGTGGGCTCTCAATCCATCTTGGATCCTCACATGACAGAGGTTCAAAAACGCGAGGCAGTGAACGACGCATTAAGAGAGCGGTTCCGCCCTGAGTTCTTAAATCGTATCGACGAAGTTGTGATGTTCAATTCGCTGGGTCAGTCGCAAATTTCCGGCATCGTGAAAGTGCAGCTGGATTTGGTGGCGCAACGTTTGAAAGCGAAGAAGATTGCCATCGACTTTGATCCTTCTGCGATCGATTTCTTGGCTAAGAAAGGTTACGACCCTATCTATGGTGCGAGACCTTTGAAGCGTGTGATTCAAACTGAACTTTTGAATCCGCTTTCGAAAGAGATCATCTCGGGCAAAGTCAAAGCCGGGGATACCGTGAAAGTCAAAGGTGGAGACCAGCATTTGGTTTTCTGATAATTTAAAAAAAGGTGGCCGCAAGGAAGCGGCCACCAAGTTCCACCTCATCCATGAAAGAAGCCCCAGGTTTTAAGCCTGACTTCGCCCAAAGCCAAAACCTATCAAAAGAATCTTAAGCCCTTATGGATCATATTGAGATCGTTTCTTGATTCTTAGCTGCAGCTGCTCAAAAGCAAGAGCAAAATCAACAGCAAGATCTCAAGAATTTTCCTCTTCTGACGAAAAGTACCGTAGTGTGTGGTATTTTTCATGAGAATCTCCTTTCTGTAGAAAGGGATTCTCGTCCATAAGAAAGTGGTCCTTGATGGCCACTTTCTTTTTTTGCAAAAAACGCATCTAAGTTAAACCATGGAGAACTTGAGTTCACCCTGAGGTCGTCCCGATCTTCGGATGTTTTCACTTGCTGACAAAAAGAAATTGACCTCGTTGGCGTCCTCTTCTCACAATGGATCCATGAAAAAGTCGTTTTTATTTTTGATACTTTTGAAGGCCTTCTTTGTCGGCAGTCTGGTCGAGGCCCGTGTGACGTATGATCTTAGTGGTTCTTCGGGAACTCGCGATGGCAGCTCTTTTAGTGAAGTTCATTTGGGATTGAATTGGTATGTTGATGAGTGGTTGAACTGGCGCAATTCTGTTTTTACACAGTTTGGAACCGATATTAAAACTATCAACGGCTTGGACTCTGAAGCTTTGCTAAATTACGAGGCCTACACGCAGTCGCGCGCCCTTGGGATTGAACTCTTTGCGGGGCCGGGTGTGCGTTTGGCCAGTGAGAAATCCAATGCCGTGTTTGGCAAGGCGGGTGTCACATTCGCGATCGGTGGCTTGCGAATTGGAGGCGGTGCCCAGGCGCTTCATTATTTGGAAGATCGTACGGATAAGAATGACAATGTGTTGAATAAAGATGAAGTGCAGTATTTTATTACGCTGACGGGGGGCGGGAGTCTTTGATGTTCGAAGCGGGGAGAGTCTTCGTTCAGCAGAGACAATGGCATGATCTTCCGCCATCCATGGAAGGCTGTTTCCTGGCTATCGTGGCCAGGAAAGAAGAGTATTTACCTGAGGTGTCTCCATGATTCTTGGCCTGACGAGCAGGAAGCTCGTCAGGAAGGCTGCTCATGGATGGCCAGACTTGGTTCGTTACCGAGAGTTGCTGTAAAAGCCACTCTCCACCATCTTTCCACTTTCCGAAAAACAACTAAACACTTCGAGTGAAAACTCCCCAAACACGGTGACCAAGTTTTGATGAAACAGTCAAAACTTTCGACGCACGAAAATTATTTTGAAACTCCAAATTTTTTCTCTTCACAAAGAATTCAATCACTTAGCGTGTCTCAGAGTGAAATCGGTTTTGCTTTTGCAAGTGACAACAAAGACTTAGCCCCAGTTTAAGGTCTAGACGTTCTATTCCGTATACTGTGCATGAACCGCCTTTACCGTGAATGAGTGGAAAGGGAGACGTCATGAAATCACAGGGAATGAATTGGTCAAAAAAAGTTTTCAAAGCCAGCATCCTCTTGGCAGGTGCAGCGATGACCATGGGAAACCAGAAGTGTGAGCAACAGCCTCAAGCGGCTCCTGTTCGTTCACTAAAAAAGATTGTCGACTTGGGGTCTATCGCTTCGAGTTCGGTGATGTTTCCCGGAGGCAGTTCTTTTGACTTTCGTTTTGTCGCGAATCAACAAATTTATGGCGTGCTCATGGAGAGCAAAGAGTTTGCATTGAAGTACAACCCGCCTATCGCGATCCCTCCGCAGGAAGCGACACGAGGGGATGAGGGCTTCTTCAATCTGACCAAAGCGGACGGTCAGATGATGAAAGCCTTTGCGCAAGCAGCGGGTAAAGATAACTACAATGTGCAGTACGCGAAAACCGCATGGTGCATGGTGAATATTCCGCAAGCCAAGATCGCGGGCTCTGTGAATTCATTCGAGCTGATCGGTGGTGGTGGACTGACTTTGGGTTTCACTCCGAATGGAGCTTATCCGACAAATGGATTGGCGTCGGCAGGATTTAATGTGGAATGGGCACAGCTGGATTTGTCGATGGTGGCCCTTCGTCCGCTCACTTCCAAAGTGATTGCGGCGGCGAATGTGACTTCAAAACAAACCAAAACCAAGGTCAACTTTGGTTTGAACTTCGGGGCCTTTACGTTGGGTCCAAGTGCTTATTATCAAACTCCTTTGGCGCAGGTTACAAAGAACGCCTTGGTGAAATCTGTGACCTCCTTGAATGATCAGTTGAAATCAGAAGAGTGGTACACAAGGGTTCTCGCAAATCATGACACGCATTTGATTGTGGTGGGCGGGGCCGACGTGAAGCTTGAGCCCGGCGATCAGTTGCTGGTTTATAATGAAGACTACTATTGGGAAGGGGAGCCTTGTGACTCCCGCTACTTAGGGGGTGGAGCTCAAGCCAGCTCTGCGGTTGCAAAAATTGAGATTGATTGGGTGGGAGATGAAATTTCTCGTGGCCGCGTGATAGAACAGAATGATGATAATGCCGTGATCGGGGCCAAGGTAAAACTCTTCAAGTTCCATGATGCGAACTACAAGCCTCAAGATCCCGGTGTGCAACCTGTCAATCCTAGCAACCCTGGCTCTAATACAGGGGGGAGTTCCGGCAATACCACAAACCCCACAAAACCAGGCCGTAACTAAGGGGAATTGGCTGTAAAAGTGCCACTTCCCTTGCCAAGCCAAGGGCAAAAGTGTAGGGTCTCGGCATTCAAGCTGAGGCCCTTATGTTTTCAGGAATCGTTGAATCTGTGATGCCCATTGTAAGTTCGGAAGAGCTGCAAAATGCGTATCGTATTAAAATAAAAAAACCAAGTGAATTCAATGACATAAAGTTGGGGGATAGCATCGCCTGTGACGGTGTGTGCCTGACTGTGGAGGCCTTTGACCTTGAGCAAATGACCTTTGCCCTGGCTGCGGAAACGATCAAAGTTCTTCAGTGGAACCCGCAAAGTTGGATCGGCAAAAAGGTCAATCTCGAGAGATCTTTACGTTTTGGTGATCGAATCCACGGCCATTTGGTGACTGGGCACGTAGACAGCCTGGGAACTGTGACTCGAGCCGCTTTGGAGGGAGAATCCTTCTTTTTGGACGTGAAAGTTCAAGACAGCATTCTTCCTTACGTGTGGAAGAAGGGCAGTGTCACCCTCAATGGTGTGAGTCTGACCGTGAATGAACTTTCTGGAAGCACGGTCTCGGTTTGTTTGATTCCCGAAACTATGAAACGCACCAACCTGGGTGATCTCAAGGTGGGGTCTTTGGTGAATGTTGAACCCGACTATATGGCGCGCGCGATTCAGCGCTCTCTTGAAGTGAGGAAGAACTAATGTCGTTTAATACAATTCCTGAAATCATTGATGATATTCGTAACGGCAAGATGGTCATACTCGTTGATGATGAAGATCGCGAGAATGAAGGTGATCTTATCCTTGCGACAGACCATGTAACGACTCAAGCGATCAACTTTATGATTACGGAAGCTCGCGGGCTTGTTTGTCTGACAGTGACGGCGCAACAGATTGAGCGTTTGCAACTGCCTTTGATGGTTCGCGATGACATGAACTTTGCGCCAAACAAAACGGCATTCACAGTGAGTATCGAGGCGGCCGAGGGGATTTCAACTGGAATTTCTGCCGCAGACCGGGCGCATACTTTGAAAGTGGCAGCTAATCCCCACGCAAAACCGACAGACATCCATATGCCGGGTCACATTTTCCCTATCCGGGCTCAGCAAGGGGGCGTTCTAAAACGCGCCGGTCACACAGAGGCGAGCGTTGACTTGGCAAGACTTGCGGGACTCAATCCGGCAGCCGTTATTTGTGAAGTGATGAATCCTGATGGAACGATGGCTCGTGTTGGAGACCTTAAAGAGTTCGCAAAAAAACACGGCATTAAAATCGGAACGATCGTTGATTTGATTGCTTACCGTCTGGCGAATGAAACTTTGGTCGAAGAAGTGGCTTCTTTTGATTTGCCGGCTTCTTTTGGTGAAAGCATGAAGGCGCGAGTTTTCCGTAGCACCGTGGACGGTCTTGAACATTTAGTGATTCAAAAAGGTGAAATCACGCCAGACCAAGAAACTCTGGTTCGTGTTCATGTGGATAACTTCACGCGCGACTTCATGGCGATCTTGCAGCGAGGAGCTTCGACGGTTCTAGAAAGTTTAAAGCTTATTAACCAAGAGAAAAGCGGAGCCTTTATTTTGCTTCGTGGGAATAACCGTACTCAAGGTCTTGCGCAAGAGTTGCAGGTGTTGATGGGGATGGCGGATGTGCGTCCTCCGACACCCTTGATGGATGAGAGAGACTACGGTATCGGGGCACAGGTTCTTCGTGAGATCGGCGCCCACAAGATTCGTCTTTTGACGAACAAGCCTGAAAAGAAAGTCGGCCTGAAGGCCTTTGATATTGAGATTGTTGAAATTGTCGCTATTGAAAATGTAAAGGGGCACATGTAATGGGAAATATTAAAGTCGGAGTTGTAACTGCACGCTTTAACAACGAGATCACTGAAAAACTTGAAGAAGGGGCGATCAGCTACCTTGAGTCTTGTGAGGGCGTTGAGATTTTTGCGGCTTTAGTTCCTGGAGCAGTCGAGCTTCCTTTGGCCTGTCAGGCATTTTTAGAGGCGGGCTGTGATGGCGTTGTTTGTTTGGGCGCCGTGATTCGTGGAGAAACTTCACATTACGACTACGTCTGTAACTCAGTCACTGATGGTGTGACCCGTTTGATGCTGGACTATAAAAAGCCCATCGGCTTTGGCGTGTTGACGACTGAAAACGAAGAGCAGGCATTGGCGAGAGCCGGCGGTGCTCACGGAAACAAGGGGGCCGAGGCGGCTCAAGTCGTGATGGAAATGATCGGTCTGACCCAAGAGATTCCGGCTGCTTTGAAGACGGCGGTGATGATGGCCAAGCAAAAACCTGCGAAGTCCTCAAAATCACCGAAAGCTCCAACAAAAACACAAAAAAAGAAGAAAAAAGCTAGAAAGTAAACTAGCATAAGGTGAGATGAAAAATTCACCACAAACAGACGAGTTTCTTCCTCCTGGTCCCCAGGAATTTAAAAAACGACGCCGCGAGATCCTCTTGGTTCTGGTGGTGTCGTTTTTATTTGGTCTTCTCACTTGGTTTGAGATCCGCCTCTTTGCAACCAGCCAACAACTGCCCTTTGTTCACAGTATCTTCTTCTTTGGTCTGGTAAACTTTAATATCATTTTACTGCTTTTATTGCTTTTCATGATCTTCCGAAATGTGGTGAAGGTCTTCGTGGAAAGACAAGGGAAGGTTTTCGGAAGCAGTCTGAAGGCGAAACTGATTGCCGCTTTTGTGACGTTCAGTTTTGTTCCGACTGTTTTGATGTTTATTATTTCGGTGTTTTATATCAACTCCAGCTTCGATAAATGGTTTAGTGCGAAGATGGCCGGGGTTTTAAAAAGCTCCATCGAAGTGACCAACGCTTATTACTTCAATGCGAAAAAGAAGAACTATCATTTTGCCCATCAAATTGCCGATGCCATTCGCCCTCTGAAAAATCAAAAAGAAATCTCGGATAAGATCACTCGTCTGCGCAAGGAATTTAGCTTGGACGCCGTAGAGTACTATCCGTCGCTCTTTGGTAAAAGAGCGGTGGTTTCGGCAGAGGATGACACGGTTCCGACGGTTCCCGCAGTGTCCCTGGAGTTCTTGCAAAAAGGTATCAAGTTACAGGCCGAGGCCAGTATCATCCATCAATTCGGGGATGGAAATCTGGTGCGCGTGATTGTGCCGGTTCAAGAAGGAGCCGAAAAAGGTGCGGTCGTTGTCTCTAGCTTCCTCCCTCTTTCGTTGATTTCCAAAATGAACGATATTTCGACCGCCTATGATGAGTTCCGCGATATCAATCCCCTCGAGTATCCGCTGAAGTCTATTTATCTCTACATTCTGGTTTTGATGACCTTTGTGATTCTTTTGGCGGCGACGTGGTTTGGTTTCTATCTGGCTAAACAGCTTTCTATTCCCATTGTGCAATTGGGACGGGCGACACGCCGAGTGGCGGGGGGAGATTATACGCCTCTGCAAATTCAAGCAGGTTCTGAAGAGATCAATGATCTGATTTCTAGTTTTAATCAGATGACGGTCACCCTGGAAAAAACCCTAGAAGAGTTGGATCAACACGCACGTTACACCGACACGGTTCTTAGAAACGTCAGCGCCGGTGTGATTTCCGTGGATTCTACTGGAGAAGTAACGACAATCAATCGTCATGCGGCTCAGTTGTTAAAGATAGACCCCGAAAAGTTTATTGGAAAATCCGTTCGTGATCTGCTGACGCTAGAGTACTTCCGCACTTTCGCGGAATTACAAAAGACCATGATGGATCACAAGATTGAAAGTATCCAGAAAGAGCTTCGTCTTAATATCCAAGGTGAGGCTGTTCCGTTGATGATGAATCTTTCCTTGTTGAAAGATGAAAAAGGGCAAGAGATCGGTAAGATTTTGGTGTTTGATGATATGTCTCCGATCGTAAATGCCCAAAGAGCGGCGGCGTGGACGGAGGTGGCTCGACGAATTGCTCATGAGATTAAAAATCCTCTGACGCCCATTAAACTTTCCGCCGAGCGCCTGCAAAGAAAGTTCGGAGCGACAATCACGGACCCGGCCTTCAGTGATTGCACGATGATGATCGTGAAGCAGGTTGATGGTTTGAAGAACTTGGTGAATGAATTTAGTAATTTCGCTCGCCTCCCGCAGGCTCGCCCGGTCGTGGGGGACCTCAACAGTGTTGTGGAAGAGTCCTTGGGGCTCTATCGCCAGGCCCATCCTCAAGTTCGTTTCGAGTTTGCCAAAGATGTCGAACTGCCGGAGTTCAAGTTTGACCCGGATCAGATCAAGCGCGTCCTGGTCAATTTGATTGATAATTCGGTTTCGGCTGTTGCAAAAGAGCCACAGGGGGCCGTGCAAATCATGACTCGATACGACAGGGACATCAAAACGGTGCGTCTAACCGTGGCTGATAATGGCGATGGCATTCCGGCGGCGGATCGAAGTCGCATTTTTGAGCCATACTACTCTACAAAAGAGGGTGGAACTGGGTTAGGTTTAGCCATTGTGAAAAGGATCATCGAAGACCATAATGGTTTCATTCGTGCTACAGCCAATGATCCCAAAGGGGTAAAAATGGTGATCGAAATGCCTGTCAACGAAGTGGGTGCGTGGAAACCTGCGGGCGAGTAAGAAGGAAGGTCCATCATGACAGCTCCAACGACTAAAATTTTGATTATTGATGACGAAGCGCCCATTCGTGACGTGCTTTCGGCTTCCTTAAGAGACGAAGGTTATCAAGTCTCATTGGCCCACGACGGAGAGTCCGGTCTACAAGCCATTCGCGACACTCAGCCAGATATCGTTTTCTTGGATATCTGGATGCCCGGCAAATACGATGGTATTGAAGTGCTGACGATGGCCCGTAAAGAGTTCCCTCATCTGGAGTTCATCATGATCTCCGGTCACGGCACGATTGAAACGGCAGTGAAAGCGACGAAATTGGGAGCCTGGGATTTTATCGAGAAGCCGTTGTCGATGGATAAGATCCTGATCGTTATCGCGAATATTTTGAGTTACCAACAGCAGAAGGAAGAAAAGATTCTTCTTCTCAATAAACTTCGCAAGTCTATAGCGTTGATCGGTGAAGCACCTTCGATTGTGCAAACAAAACAAATTATCGCTCGCGTGGCTCCGACAAACTCTTGGATTTTAATTCAAGGAGAGGCGGGAACCGGGAAAGAACTGGTAGCCCAGAACGTTCACTACATGAGTGCCCGTGCCAGCCGTCCGTTTGTAGAAATCAACTGCGGCGGTATTCCGGAAGATCTTCTTGAAGCCGAAATCTTCGGAATTGAAAAAGGCGCGATGCCTGGTGTAGATCGTGTTAAAAAAGGAAAGCTCGACCTCGCTCAAGGCGGAACTCTGTACATTGCAGAGATCTGTGAAATGAACATGGCCGCCCAGGCAAAACTTCTGAGTTATCTTGATGAAAAGAAATACTCTCGCGTTGGTGGAAATGAGCTGATTGAAAATGATGTTCGCGTGATTGCCGCTTCCTCCAGAGACCTGGAGAAGGAAGTGAAAGAGGGCCGTTTCCGCGAAGATCTTTACTATCGTTTAAACGTTATTCCGTTCCGTGTTCCCGCGTTGCGAGAGCACATGGAAGACATTCCGGTTTTGGTTTCATACTTCTCGGACAATGTGGCTCGGGAAAGCGGTTATCCGAAAAAAGTTTTCTCGGAACAGGCGGTAGAGAAAATGATCTCTTACCAATGGCCAGGCAACGTGCGAGAGCTTAAAAATTTCATCGAACGCGTGTATATATTAACTCCGAGTGACTTTGTGGACGTGCATGATCTTCGTTTCGCGGGCTTGATCGATAAAGACGACGAAAAGGCCGTAGAGATGCAGGATCTTTCCACGTTCAGAGAAGCTCGTGCGCAGTTTGAAAAGGAATACTTGCTTCGCAAGATTTCAGAGAACAGTGGCAATATCAGTAAAACGGCGGAAGTGATTGGTCTGGAAAGAAGTTATCTTCACCGAAAGATCAAGGCATACGGAATCGATACGAAAGACAACTAGGAGACTTGAAATGGCAGATACAGCAATCACACCCACTCGTTCAGAAAATTATCCTGAATGGTACCAGCAGGTTATTGTCGCAGCGGACATGGCCGAAAATTCTCCCGTTCGCGGTTGTATGGTGATTAAACCTTGGGGTTACGCTGTTTGGGAAAACATGCAGGCGGTTTTGGATCGCAAGTTTAAAGACACGGGGCACGTTAATGCTTACTTCCCTCTTTTGATTCCATTGAGCTTTTTAGAAAAAGAAGCGGCACACGTCGAGGGGTTTGCGAAAGAATGTGCGGTGGTGACTCACCATCGTCTGAAAGGCGACGGAACGGGAAAACTTATTCCTGACGGAGAATTGGAAGAGCCTCTGATCATTCGTCCTACCAGTGAAACTATTATCGGTCACCAGTTTGCCAAGTGGGTGAAGTCCTATCGTGATTTGCCTATTTTGGTGAATCAGTGGTGTAACGTTATGAGATGGGAAATGCGCACGCGCATGTTCCTAAGAACGGCCGAGTTCTTGTGGCAAGAGGGCCATACGGTTCACGCCACTGCCCAAGAAGCTCAACAAGAGACTTTGCAGATGTTGGACGTCTATTCTGACTTTGCTGAAAAATACATGGCGATGCCGGTCATTAAAGGCATGAAGACGTCGGATGAAAGGTTCCCTGGGGCCGTGGATACTTATACCATCGAAGCGATGATGCAAGATCGTAAGGCCCTTCAGGCGGGAACTTCTCATTTCTTAGGACAGAATTTTGCTAAAGCCTCTGAGATCAAGTATCTCAGTGCGGAAGGTAAGGAAGAGTTTGCGTGGACGACGTCTTGGGGAGTATCAACTCGTCTTATCGGCGGTTTGATCATGACCCACAGTGATGACAATGGTTTTGTCGTTCCTCCTCGAATCGCTCCTTTGCATGTTGTGATCATTCCCATCTATCGCAATGACGAAGAAAAGGCGCAGGTTCTTGAGTACGTGCAAAACTTGGCCAAAGAGCTTAAACAGCAAAACTATTCTGACTCTGCCGTAAGAGTGAAGATTGATGATCGTGACCTTCGTGGTGGCGAAAAAGCATGGCAGTATATTAAACAAGGTGTGCCTGTGAGAGTCGAAGTGGGACCTCGCGATATGGCAAAAGGGGAAGTCTTCGTGGGACGTCGTGATCGTGGTCCAAAAGACAAAGCCTCTTTTGCTAAAGGAGCATTTGTTGAGAACATCGCAAATCTTCTTCAAGAGATTCAAGATGGGCTCTTCGAAAAAGCGAAGAAGTTCCGTGATGAGAATATTAAGCGCATCACGTCCTTGAAAGAATTTGAAGACTACTTTAAGGGAGACGAATCTTCGGCGCCGGGCTTTGCCATGGTTCCCTGGAGTGAAGCGGGAATTGGCCATGAGTTGCTAGCGAAATTGAAAGTCACTCCACGCTGTATTCCATTGCAGCAGGAGGCCGTTCAAGGGAACTGCATTTTCTCAGGCAAACCTGCGACAAAATGGGTTCTTTTCGCTAAGTCTTACTAGGAATTGAGTCCCTCGAGCAGACAGAGTTTAAAGCCCCGGATATTTCCCGGGGCTTTTTTTATTGCGCGCAGCGAGCTCCGACGGCAGCCCCGTATTCAGCCCATCCCCAGGAACCATCCAACAAACTCAATGCGATGTATTTGTCATACTCAGAGTATTGAGAACGAGTCCAAAGATAGGATTCAGAACTTGAAAGCCCCACAAATCTTCCCAACTCATCCGCAGACGGTAGATACCAGCCTTTCAATGTGTCGGCTCCACAGGCGCTGCCGTCGACGGCAAGATCGCAGGGGGCACTCAGGTTGCGACAGTAATTCGTGGCCTCCGTGAATGTCATGGTGTTGGTGCTTTCTGCGGAAAGCATGGACGGGAACGTCAGACCTTGAGCGCTGAAAAGAAGAACTGAAAGAAACGTGCAGGAAGTCAAAAACTTAAGTGTTTTCATAAAAGCCTCCCTGTCATTACGATGAGGCATTTCTAAGAAAAAAGGAAATGTCATTGTGGTCATTTTGGACCAGGCTGGTGTGCTGTTACAAAAATAAAGGGCTGCATATTGCAGCCCTTTACAGTTCTAGGAGCCGTTTAAATCTAAGGTAAATTGGACCAATCAACACCATTGCCTTGTGAGCCGCCACGTTCGCTGGCTACGGCAGGGACCAAGATGTTGTTTTTGCAGTTTGGAAGTTGACGAATCATATTCAGAAAAGATTCGGGGCTTAATGTGAGATACTCGTCATAGAATCTGTCTTTCCCTGCGATAGCATCGCTGTTGGATTGTTTAACGGAGGCGTATTTTACGGTCGAGTTGAAGTCTCCGATTCTCTCTTCACCATAGAGATTCAAAGAGTAGACAGGCGCATAGGTTTTGAGGAACTGCTCGGCCAGTTTGCTATATTTGTATCCCGTAAAGATCTCACCGGCGCTTTCGAGGTCCAGGACTAGACTTTCTAGGTTGGACTTCCTGATGGGGTAATAACCCTTCTCAGTCAATAATTTCAGAATGGGTGCCGGGGGGAGTTGGTATGCATAGTCGGCCAGTTGAATTGTACAGCTTTTAACTTCAACGGCACCTGAGCCAATTTGGCCAGTACCAGCAGAAGCGGAAAGGGAGGCTCCCAGAACTGAAGACATCAGAAGAGATGCTGCGATATTTTTTTTCATATAATCCTCGTTAGATAGTTAGGTCTCTTTAAGAGCGCGTTTCCCACTGGGTGAAACGGAAGCTTAAATGTTAATGAGGACAGGGAAAGCAAGGGCTATGCCATGGGTATAAACAAACTCTTCCACACAGAGATTGTAGAGGACTTAGACAGAGGCCGCGTTTGGTGGTCTCAACGGAGTTTTGAGAGCAGATTGTGGGCGCGGAAAAAAATGACCACACTCACGCTTCTTCAGAGACAGCGTGGATGTTGAAGTTGATCTGATGAAGTCGGCGAGAATGAAGTTCATCCACGTCGTATCTTTTCAACGCCTGCTTGATGAAAACCTGCAGTTCTTCAACAAATTCTTCAAACTCTTGAGGGCTTAGTGGAAGAAGAAGACTCTTGTATCTTCGTTGCTCAGGGGGGAGATTTTGGGCTTGAATCGCTTCCTTGAGGCTCAGTTCATGATAACCCAAGAGGGCGTCGTCACCCATTTTGTCGGGAATCTTAAAAGCTCTTTGTAGGCTTTTCCACTCGCGCAGTCCGTTCGTATTGACTTCAGATTGGGCCATTTTGATCTTCTCAAGTAACTGCAGGGCGGATTCGGTTTTATGAGGAGTCGCGCCTAAAAGGGTCGAGAGATTTGCGGTGCTTTTTTCGATGTCTTCAAAGCTGAGCAATGTCTGTAGGCGAGGTAAAAAAGGAGTGGATAGAAATTCGTAGTAATTTTGAACTTCAGTTTGAGGATAGTCGGATTTAATCAGGTGCAAGAGCTTTCGACCATACAGATTTCTTTGTTCTTGGGTTTTACTTTTCGAGTAGAGGACTAAAAGGTGGAAGTACTCGCGCTCGGCCGTCGAGAAAGCCATTTTATCACAAATAATCTTGATCGTTTTTTCAGTGAGAGAGCGTCTGCCAATAACTATTTGGCGCAAAAAAGAGCGGTTCGTAAACTCCAACTCCTGGGCCCAGACTTCATAAGAAAAGGACCGATCTTTCTTCTTTCGGTAGGCGTAGAGGTCTTCAAGGTATTGGTTGACATTGAGATAGGTGAATAGATCGGGCGTCTTCACGGTTTGTGTCATAACAAAATGAAAACAGGGATCAAAATAGGAGTAAAGGCTTTTTTTGAGAGCAAAAATGCACTCATGGACTGTGTTGAGGGTCCCCCTTTGTTGTCAGGCAGAATGTTCTGGGGTAGAAAAAGGGTCTATGTCTGAATCCTTGGTCACCGAATTTAAGCAACACCGCAGCCTTTCTCCAGAGGGGGAGCGTTTTCTTGTTCAGCTTGAGTCGAACATTGCTCAAGACCTGTGGAAGAGTGCCGGGGGCAATTGGAGTCGAGAGTCCGTGAAGCATTTTCGACAGGTTGGAATGGAAAAATTGGCAAGTTTTTCTAAAGGCGAAACCTTTGAGGATTTTCAAAAAGCCTGGATCGAGGTGGTTCGGGATTTCCATAAAGATTGTTGGGGTGAAAAACGTCTGCAAAAAAAGGAAAAGAAGATTCAGACCGAAAGTGACAAGATCTTTTGGGAGCTCTTTTCTTATATCTGGGCATTGTTGCAAACAGTTTTTATCACAAAGACGGCGGTCTTTTATTTCGGAATTAAATCTGCGCAAGAAGATACGACCGAGGGCAAGGTCTATGTGGTTCTTGCGATTCTTTTTTCGTTTGTTTCTTTGGCTTGGTTTGCAATTCGTAAGTCCCGAAAGAAAAAAGGCTCCTAACTTATGAAGTTTGTTGGGTGGCTGGTTTTGGGTTTATTGTTGGGGCCATCGATAAGCAATTTTCCACAACCTTCCTGGTTTTCAACACTGGCGCAAATCGCCGGCGGTATTTTTCTTTTTTTCGCGGGATGGGAACTTAAGTTTTTAGACCTGTGGAAAGATCGACGCTTTTACTTGTGGAACTTTCTTGGCGCGTTCGGAGTTCCTTTCGTCGCAGGGTATTTATATTTCAACCACAACCTTTTTATGGCGATCGCACTCGGTTTGTCGGCGTTGCCTGTGGCGATTCAGATTCTTAAAGAAAAGAAGCTCTACGATACCGCCTTGGCAAGACGAGCCATCACACTGGCCAGTCTTTGTGACATCGTTGCCTGGGTGGTCTTTGCCTTTCTTCTGCCGGAACAGAGGCTCTCTTCCTGGATTTTAAGTCATTGGATTGTTCTGGCTTTTTTTCTTGGACTATTTATTGGAAAAATCCGTGAACTTCGCCTTCCAGACCAAATCATGAGTTTGCAGATGTGGGTTTTAGCTCCGTTGTTTTTTGTCGGACTGGGTTGGAAGATTGATATTGTATCCCTGTTCTCCTGGGCGGTCTTTGTAGAGACCTTCTTAATTGCAATCATCAGCAAGTCGTTGGGAGTCTATATATCCTCTCGTTTTTCAAAGGTGTCCTTCAAAGAGGCTTGGAATTTGGCGGCTCTTTTAAATGCTCGTGGGGCCATGGAGGTTTTGGCGGCTCACTATGCATATCAGTCCGGATTGATTGACGGGAACATGTTTGCGGCCCTTGTGGTCGTCGGTATTTCGACCTCGGTGATGGCGGCCCCAGCCCTTCGCCGTTGAACTCGTCAGAGTGTGACCCCGGTCATAGTTACCTGCATGGACGGGTGATATAAAGCAGACATGGGGAGGTATTCATGAAACCGTTATTGACCAATAATATGACCCATAGAGTTGTCACCGTAAAACGAAACGTGAAGGCTCACGAAGCGCAAGCCATCATGCGGAATCAACTGATTCGCCATCTTCCTGTCGTTGACGAGCAAGGGGAGTTAGTTCTGGGGATGCTTTCGGATCGAGATCTTCTCAGAAGTCCTCATCCAGACAAACCCGTTTACGAACTCATGAGCTCGCCCATTCTTTCTTTCGATATCAATACTCCGATGTTAGTGGTGGCCTCTGCCATGGTCGAACGAAAGATGTCGGCCTTTTTAGTGACCAATGACAATGAGATCGAGGGAATCGTGACCAGCGAGGATCTGATCCTGCTCTTGATTGATATTCTCAAGAAGGAGCCTAGTCCTAAATGGATTTTAAGCGATTTTCTGGTCAATCCGATGATGCAAAAGGTGATGTCTGCGGCGACTCCGGCTGGGTACTAGAAGGGGCTCCCGCCAGCCCGTGTTGAATTGTCAGGATTGTGTTAGGGCCCTTGACCAAACTCTGTCATCGTCGATAGCTTTGGAAAACCAAACAAAGTTATTAAAGAGAGAGTATGGCTCAGCGACTGTTCTTCAAAGATAAATCGCTTTTCAGGCCCCCTTCGTCGGGTGGCAGTCCGGGGGAAAAATCCCGACTTCATGCCCTCCGTGTGTCCGCAAACCCGAAGTGTCTAAAAAATTTGAATATCAATATGAAAAACGGCGTCTCAATGACGCCGTTTTTGTTTTTTAAGGGAGTCCTTTGAATGTGTGGAGTCGTCGGTCTGATTGGTGAAGACAACGCAGGCGAAAAACTATATCCGGCTCTCTTTGCTCTCCAGCATCGGGGGCAGGATGCGGCGGGGATCTTAAGTTATGACTTTGAGCGTTCGCAGTTCCATCTGGAAAAAGACTTGGGACTTGTGGAAGATGTTTTTACGGTGGACCGTCAGCAGCGCCTGAAAGGTTCCATGGCCTTGGGCCACACTCGGTATTCGACGATTGGAACCGTCGATAAAGAGGACTTACAGCCGCTGTTTTTGAGTTATCCCTACGGCATCGGCATGATTCACAATGGGAACGTCACAAATTATGACGAGGTCGTCGACTACCTTCGCAATCGAAAATTACGTTGGACCTTCAGTAGGAATGATCTGGAAATTCTTTTGCATATGACAGCGGTAGGCTTGGCTTCGCGCAAAGAAAATCAAAATTTACCAGAGAACCTGGCCGCCTCGATCTCTGAGCTCCTTGGAACCGTCCAAGGAGCTTACAGTGCGATCGGCATCTTAGCAGATCAAGGAATTTTCGCCTTCTGTGACAAACACGGCATTCGCCCCCTGTTGATCGGAAGAAAAAAGAAGGGTGATAAGTTCAGCTACTGTTTTGCTTCGGAAAAACAAGTCTTCTTTGGTCTTGGCTACGAGTATTGGCGGGATCTGCGTCCGGGCGAGTTGATCTTTGTCGATCGAGACTTGAATTTTCATTCCTTTCTTTTGAGCGAAAAAAAGGCGCGCCCGTGCATGTTTGAATGGATCTATTTCGCCGGTTCTGAAACCGAATGGCATGGACGCCCCGTTTATGAGGTGCGCCTTAATCTCGGCCGCATCTTAGCCGAAGAAGTCAAAGCGAAAGGTCTTGAGGTCGATGTGGTGGCTCCCGTCCCCGACACCTCTCGTGCGGCTGCGTGCCGTTTGGCGGAGGTTCTGGAAAAGCCGTATCGCGAAGTCCTTATTAAAAATCGTTATGTACAACGCAGCTTCATCGTCAATCAACCTGAGCTGCGTAAGATGATGGTGAATCTTAAATTGTCTCCGGTGCAAAGTGAGATTCGCGGGAAAAAGATTCTTTTGGTCGATGACAGTATTGTGCGGGGAACCACCTCGGCGCGAATCATTCGTTTATTACGAGAGGCGGGAGCCGAGAAAGTTTATCTTGCCAGCACCTGTCCTCCGATTCGTCATCCCTGCTTTTACGGCATTGATTTTCCCGAGGGTGAATCCTTGGTCGCCTATCAGAAAACTGAAGAGGACGTGGCAAAAATTTTAGAAGTCGATGGATTGGTGTTTTTGCCTTTGAAGCGCTTAAAGGAAGGCCTTGGCTTGGAAAGCCTGTGCAGTGCTTGTCTTGACGGTGACTATCCTGTGCCGGTCTCTAGCGAAAGTTTTTTACAGACCCGAAAAGTGAATATCGGTGGTGATGGTAAGAGTGAGGTGCCTCTATGAAAATTCAGGTTCTTTTTGGTAGTCCCAGTGATGAAAGAGTTTATGGGCCGCTTTGTCGTTTCCTTGAAAAATGCGGAGAGGTCAAGATGGAAGTCGCCTCGGCCCATCGCAACCCGGATCGCGTGCATGAAGTCGTGGCTCAATGTGGAGCTGACGTGTTTGTTGCCGGTGCGGGATTGGCCGCCCATCTTCCTGGAGTGGTCGCCTCTCTCACGACAAAACCGGTCTTTGGGGTTGCGGTGAACGGCGCCTTTGCGGGACTGGATGCTTTTTTGTCGATCGTGCAAATGCCAAAGGGCGTTCCCGTGATGGCGGTCACAGAAGAAAACAGTTCGGGCATCGCGGATCTTCTGCTGCGGTGGAAGGCCTTACCTCAGGACAAAATCTTCTTGCATTGGAATCGTCATCTTGAGTCCTACTCGCCCATTCAGAAAGCTCTTGAAGAAATCAAAGCACAAAGTGGTGTTGAGGTGGAATGGTGTGATGTGAACGAGATCCAATGTCTGGGGGAAATTGTCAGCCCTTGGGAGTTGCCTCACGTCAGTGGTTTAAATCTTTTTTTATGTGAAAAAGAACAACTGGCCAGTTCCAACCTGGCTTTGGATTTTTTTGCCAAAGCTCGCCACGGGGGTGCATGGGTTGGCGCCAACAATATTGGTAACTATGTGGCGCAATGGAAAAAACTTATTGAGATGGGGAAAACCGCATGGAACTAATTTACAAAGGATCCGTTAAAGATCTTTATAAAAAAGAAAATCATCTCGTATTTAAATACAGCAATCGTTATTCTATTTTTGATTGGGGAGAAATGCCCGACGAGGTCCCTCATAAAGGGGAAGCTCTAGCCTCCATGGCGGCCTCCTTTTTTGAATACCTGGCAAAAAAAGGAATTCCCTCGCATTTTATTTCATCTTTAGATGCAACTTCGATCGAAGTTCAAGCCGTCAACGTCTTGCGTCCCGATTGGATCGAGGGACAGTATGATTATTCAGCCTATCAAGATCGCCCCATCCACTGCCTTGTTCCGTTGGAAGTTATTTTTAGAAAACACTTGGGCCAAGGCAACTCTTTAGAGGGGCGTCTCAAAAAGAACCCGGCTTACCTTGCTGATTTGGGACTAAGCCAGATGCCGTCGGGAGAAACGACGTTCACTCCGCCTCTTATTGAGTTTTCAACCAAACTTGAAACCTCGGATCGATATCTGACCCGCGAAGAAATTGCAGAGATGAACATCTTGTCAGAAGGGGAGCTAGCAAATCTGCGCACGCAGACTCAGGAAGTCGCCACAGAACTTGAAAAACTTTTTGCCTCTTTTGGTGTGAAGTTATGGGATGGCAAAGTAGAGTTTGCATTTGGTCCTGAAACACAAGGCGCGCGCCAGCTTCTTTTGGTCGACTCGATCGGGCCGGATGAACTGCGCCTCACTTATGAAGGCCTTCCTCTCTCAAAAGAATTTTTACGCCAGCTTTACGGAAAGACGGCCTGGCACGAGGCTGTAAAAAAAGCCAAAGAACTGGCGCAAGAAAGAAAAACACAAAACTGGAAATCCATTTGTCGTGAGGAACTCAAGGAAGATCCGAAATCTCTTTCTCAAGAACAGATCGAAGTCAGCTCGTTACTTTATCAGGCTTTAGCAAACGAAGTGGCCGGAGTTGTGGGACGAAAGAAGCCTTTTGCCGAATCCGTCACGTTGAAGCTGTGGCATCAAAGAGCTCAGCAGGTTTTAGGGAACTCTTTATGAATATTGTGGTTGTTGGTAAAGGCGGACGTGAGCATGCCTTGGCAAAAAAGCTGAAGGAATCGTCTTTGGTGACGGATTTATGGGTCTGCCCTGGGAATCCCGGCATGAGAGAGGCGGGCTTGTTGTGCGCGCCGGTGGAAAGCCCTGAAGCCATTGAAAAGTTTTGTCTTGAGAAAAAAGTTTCTTTAGTCGTGATTGGCCCCGAGGCCTTCATCCTTTCGGACCTCAAAGAGCGCTTGGAAGAAAAAGGGATTTACTGTTTTGCACCTTCTCCGAATGTCGCAGAACTGGAATCATCTAAGCTTTTTTGCAAAGGTGTTTTAAATGCCGCCCAAGTTCCGACAGCCCCGTGTATGGTGGCTTATTCTGCAGAGGGGGCTTTAAAGTCGGTTCGAGAGCATGATTTTATAGAGCCACTTGTCGTCAAAGCCGACGGTCTTGCGGCAGGGAAAGGCGTTTGGGTTTGCGACAGTCTAGCAAAAGCGGAAGAAGCCGTACAAGTTTTGGGAAGTCAGTTTGGTTTCCCTCTGCTTCTTGAAGAGTGTTTGCAGGGCCAAGAGCTTTCCGCGTTTGCTCTATGTGATGGGGAAGACTTTGTTGTCCTGGGAACAGCTTGTGATTACAAGCGCATCACAGCCGATCCCTTCAGTGCCAATACCGGAGGGATGGGAGCTTACAGTCCCTGCGATTTTTTAGAGCCCGAGGACGAGGTGGCTCTTCACTCGATCTTCGCTAAAACCTTAAAGTATCTCAAATCACAGAAGAAGCCTTACCAGGGATTTCTTTTTGCGGGTCTGATGAAGACGGCGCAAGGGCTTTATGTTCTAGAATACAACGTGCGTATGGGGGATCCAGAAACTCAAGCTTTAATGCCAAGATTGAAAACTGATTTGGCAAAGTTGATTGTAGCCGCCGTCACTCATGAACTTATGGGTCAAAGCTGTGAACTCTCCAGTGAAAAGGCGGTGCACGTTGTGGCCGTCAGTCAAGGGTACCCCCAAACGCCCATGCTTCTAGGAAGTCCGATTTCTTATCCCGCTCTGGCGACATTAAGAAATCAAATCTACTTCGCTGGTGTCTCAGAAAAACAGAATCACCTCATAAACACCGGAGGACGCGTTCTCGGGGTTACGGCCGTTGCGCCCACACGTCAAGAGGCGCGGGTTCAGGCTTACCAGGATTTGAAGAAGATCTCGTTCGAAGGCATGTACTTCAGAGAGGACATTGCCGAATGAGACCCCTGCGAGTCGCTATCTTTGCTTCGGGAACGGGATCCAATGCGCGGACCTTGATCGAAAAAGCACAGGCCTTAGGAGAAACGCTTGAAATCTCTTTTGTGCTTTCTGATAAAGCAACAGCACCTGTTCTTAAAAAAGCTGAAGAGCTGGGAGTGCGAACTTACTTGGTAGAAAAAAAGCTAGATCGCCAAAACCACGAACAAGCCATTCTGAATATCTTGCGCGAGCATCGCATCGACTGGATTTTTCTGGCGGGTTATATGCGCCTGCTATCAGGAACTTTTTTACGGCAGTTTGCATTGTGGCACGGGGACGCTTCTCAGATCGTCAATATTCATCCGTCGTTATTGCCAGCTTATCCGGGGGCGGAAGCGATTGCGCGGGCATATCAGGATCGGGTTTCGCACACCGGAGTCACAGTTCACTTCGTTGACGAGGGCATGGACACCGGGAAGATCATACATCAAGAGGCTTTGAGTTTATCTCCAGAGGCTTCTCTGGCGGATTGGAAGGAAATGATTCACCGCTTGGAACACCGAATGTATTCGAATTTTTTAGAATCTCTTTCTCTTGGCCAACAAAAAACTTTTTATTTTGAGGAGAACCAGTGATGCAAAGAATTTCTGTTCGCAGCCTCTATGACCACAGCACGGAAAAAGCCCTCAAAAGAGCTTTAGAAAAAGAAGCGCCAGTGACGGGTCTTCATCTGCGCCGGGTGTATTGGCTCGTTGAAAAAAAACCGGGATTGGCTAAAGAGCTGCGTTTGGAAGCTTTGCTGGATAAAGTCTTTTTTGACCCCATCGCCGAAGAAATTCAACACGGCTTTCCTCAGTTTAAGGACTCGGCCACTTACGTCGAGGTTCGATTTCTTGCCGGTGTTACTGACAATCTGGCTCGATCAGCCACGGAAGCCTTAATGCTATTTTCTTCGCAACATAATTCTTCTTGGCAGGAGTTTGGCATCGAAGTTCACAGTGGGTGGGCTCTTGAAATCGAAGGGGATATTTCTAAAAAACAAATTGAAAATGTTTTGTTTCAATCTTTGGCCAACCCTTTGTTGAATAAGGTGGAATTTGCACAAGGAGCAGAACTCGCGAAATACAATCCGTGGCAGCACTTCACGAAATTTTGGGATTCTCCAAAAATGGAAAACCGCACCTTGCAGTTGTTTGAACTCAAAGAAGAAGTGCTAAAGAAAATCAATGAAGAGCGGGGATTGGCTCTCAGCGACGAAGAAATTTACACCATCATTTCTCACTTTTCCCAACCCCAGTTACAGTCACAAAGAGCCCACAAGGGGTGGTCTCAAAAAATCACCGAAGTGGAGTTGGAATGTCTTGCACAGACATGGAGTGAACACTGCAAGCATAAGATATTCGCAGCCGAAGTAGACTACTCTGAAGCCCCAGGTGTTTATCCTGCGCTCGGGGATAAAAAGATCATCAGTCTTTATAAAAGCTATATTCAAAAGGCCACAAAAGACCTTGAGAATTGCGGTTACCTTGTGTCGGTCTTTAAAGACAACGCCGGGATCGTTGATTTCGATAAGAACGTCAATATCTGTGTAAAGGTCGAAACTCACAACAGCCCTTCGGCGTTGGACCCTTTTGGAGGGGCGCTGACGGGGATTTTGGGGGTCAATCGAGATATTCTTGGATGCGGATTGGGGGCAAAACCCATCGCCAATACCGATGTCTTCTGTCTTTCAAAGAAAGATCTTTTTCCACAGTCAGATTCCGCGAAGCGCCCCGAGCTTCTGAAAGACCCCGGAGTCATCTTCCGTGGTGTTCATCAAGGTGTCGAAGAAGGGGGCAATCAAAGTGGGATTCCCACGATCAATGGAAGTATCTATTTTGCGAGTGAGTTTGCCGCAAAACCCTTGATCTTTGTTGGCTCGTTGGGGGTAATGCCCAAATCCGTTCAAGGCCGCGCTTCCGAGGTCAAAGAGATCCATTCCGGCGATTTAATTGTGGTGGCTGGAGGACGTCTTGGAAAAGACGGAGTGCACGGGGCGACGTTCAGTTCGCTCGCTCTTCATGATCAGGTTTCGTCAAACGTTGTGCAAATCGGTGACAGCATCACACAGAAGCGTTTGTTGGATTTCACTTTGCAGGCGCGGGATCGTGGTTGGATACAAGCCATCACCGACAATGGCGCCGGCGGTGTCAGCTCCTCCATTGGAGAAATGGCACAGTTATGCGGTGGAGCTCGTTTGGATCTTAGCAAACACCCTCTCAAGTACGGTCATCTTGAATACTGGGAAATGTTAGTCAGTGAATCCCAAGAGCGTATGTCCTATGCGGTGAAGCCGCAAAACGTCCCAGCTTTTCTGCAGCTCGCTCAGGATATGGGTGTTGAGGCCAGTGTGTTGGGAGAGTTCACTCACAGCGGCACTTTTGAGGTTCATCATGGTGACACTCCCTTGGCCTCTTTAGATCTTCATTTTCTTCACGAAGGTTTAAGCCGCATGAAACTCAAAGCCCATTTTGAGGGGCCCCAGGCGTATTCCGAGTTTCATCGTGAACACGCGAAGAAGGCGATGCCAGAAAATACGGCCGCAGGACTTGGCGAGGTGTTGAAGCAGGTCTTGGCTTCTCCGAATGTGGCGTCACGGGAACCTTTGGTGCGATATTATGATCACGAAGTCCAAGGAGCGACCCGTTTAAAACCCTATGGTGGAAAAACACAACAGGGTGCGAACGATGCGGGTGTTTTGGATTTGTCTGTCCACGGAGGCGAAGAAAATAATGCGGTGGCGGTTTCCAACGGCCTCTGCCCGCAGTTTTCTTACTATGACACTTATTTGATGGCGCAAAAAGCGGTCGATGAAGCTGTCAGAAATTTAGTGGCGACGGGAGTGAATCCGTCAAAGATGGCTTTAGTGGATAACTTCTGCTGGCCTGATCCTGTTGCTAAATCCAGCAATCCCGATGCTCTTCATAAGATGGCCCAGCTGGTGCGGGCGTGTGAGGGACTGTACAAGGCGGCCCAAGATTTCTCGGCCCCTTTTGTGAGCGGCAAAGATAGCATGAAAAATGACTTCATTGGCAAAACGAAGTCGGGCGACACCGTCAAAATCTCGGTTCCTCCGACGTTGCTTGTGACTGCGATAGGTCAAATTCCTGACGCACAAAAAGTAGTTCCCGGATTTTTTCAGAAAGCGAAGGACGAAATTTATGTTTTGGGTCGTCTGACCGAGAGCCTTTATGCCTCAACTCTGTCCCAGGAGTTTGCAGTGAAAATAGAGCGGGCTCCCGAATATCCCGATCTGAAAGCCAATCGAAATCTCTATGAATTGATCTATGCGGGAATTCAAAAAAGTCTTCTCTCGTCTTGCCATGATATTTCCGAGGGCGGACTTCTCGGGGCACTGGCAGAATCTTGTTTTGGAAACTCCTTGGGGGCCTCTGTGGACTTTAACGGAATGACCTGGAATCAGCTTTGGTCTGAGACAGGCTCTTTGTTTGTCGTCAGCGTGCCGCAGGAAAAGAAGGCGGACTTTGAAGGGCATTTTGCAAATAACTTCCGTCACTTGGGAGTTGTCACGGATTCCACACAATTAGAGTGGAGTTTTGAAGGACAAAAATGCCAAGTGTCCATCCAAGACCTACAAAACATCTGGTCACAAGGAGTGCAGAATGTCTACGAAGCCTAAGTTCTTAGTTCTTTGGGGTGACGGAATTAACTGCGAGAATGAAACGGCCAGAGCCATTGAATTGGCGAACGGGACAGCCCACAAGGTTCATGTGAATGAACTTCTTAAGAATCCACAAAGTCTTCACGACTATCAGGCGATGGTTTTTCCCGGAGGGTTTTCTTTTGGGGATCATCTGGGAAGTGGGCAGATTCTGTCTCTGAAGTTGGAAAAAACCTTGAAGGAAGAACTTCAAAAGTTTGTAAAGACAAAGCCAGTCCTGGGTATATGTAATGGATTTCAAACCTTGCTTCGCCTGGGTCTGTTGCCAGATGCGGATTTTCAAAGAACCTGCGCTTTGGTTAAAAATGAACAAGGTCATTTCATCGATCGTTGGGTGGAACTCGATCGCGATGAACAGTCTCCCTGCATCTGGACGCGATCGTTGCCGAAAAATTTTGTTTTACCTATTCGTCATGGCGAAGGGCGTTTTGTCTGTCAGGAAGAAAAGACATTGCAGCGTTTGCTGAACAATCATCAAACGGTTTTGCGCTACACAGAAAATGTCAATGGGGCGATGGCACAAATTGCCGGGGTCTGTGACTCATCGGGCTTGGTTTTTGCGTTGATGCCTCATCCAGAAGCGGCCCTTCATGATTGGCATCTGCCGTTTGAAGGGAAAGCCTGGGGATTGGAATTTTTTAAAAGTGCTGTTGATTTTTTAAGGGGTGAAAGATGACACAAATTCGCAGAGCTCTTTTGAGTGTTTCAGATAAGACCGGACTTTTGGATTTGGCGAAAGTTCTGGTCGCTCAGAACGTTGAGTTGATTGCCAGTGGGGGAACCGCAAAATCGTTGCAAGAGGCTGGTTACAAAGTCACTCCAGTGGAAACCTTAAGTGGCAAGGGGGAGGCCTTTCAAGGACGAATGAAGACGATCAGCTTTGAAATTGCGTCCTCGTTGTTGTTTCGCCGTGAAGATCCCCAGGACTGTGATCAGGCCGCGCAGTTGGGAATTGAACCCATTGATTTGGTTGTGGTGAATCTTTACCCCTTCCACGAGACTTTAAAAAAACAACAAGAACAAAGCGAAGTCCGCGGTTTTGCCGAATGTATCGAGAACATCGACATCGGCGGACCGACATTACTCCGCGCGGGAGCGAAAAACTTTCAGTCAGTCACTGTGCTTTGTGAGCCCACTCAATATCGAGAATTTATGAAAGAGTTCGCAGAACACAAGGGCACAACTACTTTTGAGTTTCGTCAAAAATGTGCCGCTCAAGTTTATACGATGACCTCCTTTTATGACATGGCCATTGCCGGTTTCTTGACACAGAAAACGGGGGCCGTCCTTCGTTATGGCGAAAATCCTCATCAAAAAGCATTTGTCTTAAAAGATCCCTTCCAAGAGGGGCTCGCGCACGCGCGGTCCTTACAGGGGAAAGAGATGTCTTACAATAATTACCTCGATGCGGACTTTGCCCTTAAGACGTTGCAAGATGTGCATTCCTGGCAGGGGCCTAAAGCCCTCCCGACGGTTGTGGTTGTGAAGCATAACACGCCTTGCGGATTGGCCGTTGGGGAAACGCCTCTGCGCGCCTTGGAGATGGCGTGGAAAGGGGACGAAAAGAGTTCATTTGGCGGCATCATTGCCTTGAACTTTGCAGTCACCGAGGACATCGCGGCGTTTTTCTCTGAAAAATTCGTCGAAGTGATTTTGGCTCCTTCGTTTCAGGAGGGGGCTCGTGAAAAACTCAAAAAAAATTGTCGCCTCATGGAGGTGGCGCTGATGCCATCAAACGCCTGGCAGGCACGCTCCATCGAGGGCGGTCTTCTGATGCAAGAATCCGACAGCTTTAACCTTGCGAATATGAAGGTGGTCACGCAGAAGACCTTTGCAGAAGACAAACAACGTCTGGCCGGTTTTGCGATGCTCGCGGTGAAAAACTTGAAGAGCAACGCCATAGCCCTCTGTCGTCAGCAAGGCCCCGAGTTTGAACTTCTCACGATGGGTTCCGGCCAAACCAATCGCATTGATTGCATTGAAAAGCTCATCACTTCCAGACTGGCTGATAAAGGAATCCAAGATCTTTCCGGCGTCGTTCTGGCGTCCGACGCCTTCTTCCCGTTCCCAGATTCCGTGCAAGTCGCCGCGAAGCTCGGCGTAAAACACATCATCCAACCTGGCGGCTCAATCAAAGATCCCGAAGTCATCGCCGAAGCCAATCACCTCGGCCTCGCCATGATCTTCACCCACCGCCGCCACTTCCTCCACTAGAGGTACGCCGTACCTTTTTGCAGTGCGGGGAGTTAAACATGACGCTATGGCGAGGGATATAGTCATAGGTTTAAAAATTTCGAGGAGAGAATATGTCGAAGATTGATTACAAAGAAGCCGGAGTGGATGTAACCAAGGCCGATGCCTTTGTCGAGCGAATCAAGAATCTCGTGCCGACCACCTTTAATGAACAAGTCCTTCAGGGTATTGGCGGTTTTGCCGCCGTCTATAAGCTGAACGAAGAGAAATATCTCGCCTCTTGCACCGATGGAGTCGGCACTAAATTGAAACTTGCCCAGAAGTTGGACAAACATCACGGTATCGGGATCGATCTGGTTGCGATGTGCGTGAACGACCTTCTGTGTGTTGGCGCGCGTCCTCTGTTTTTTCTTGATTATATGGCCTTTGGCAAACTCGACACCCAAGTCAGTGAAGAGTTGATTGCGGGAATGGTTGATGGATGCCGCCAGTCGGGGATGGCTCTTATTGGAGGAGAAACCGCAGAAATGCCCGGCGTCTACCAAGACGGGGAGTACGATTTGGCGGGTTTCAGCGTCGGGGAATTGGCCCCTTCAGAAATGTTCACTGACAAACATATGGAGGCGGGGGACGTGTTGCTCGGTCTGGCCTCCAGCGGTTTTCACTCCAACGGATATTCTTTGCTCAGAAAACTTGTCAAAGACGGCGAAACAGATCTTCTTCATCAGCTTTTGGTGCCTACAAAAATCTACGTCGAGATTTTCACGCAGCTTCGTCGCACCTTTCCTACGGGACTTTTAGCCGCAGCTCACATGACCGGCGGGGGCATCGACAATATTCCGCGCATGAGTGAACGATTTGACTATAAGATCACATCATGGCCCTCCTTAGAGGAGGTCGCTCCGGTCTTTAAAACGATTATGCAAAGGGTGGATCTCCCTCAAGAGGAACTCTTTCGCACCTTCAATATGGGAGTGGGCTTAACTCTTTTAGTAAAAAAGGCCCAGGCATCAGCCGTTTTGGATTTTCTTTCTCAAAAGAACGTCAAAGCATGGCGTTTGGGAGAGATTGAGGAAGGCCGGGGAGAGATTCAAATGACGGGTTTGAAAATCTGAGTCGACAAGGCAGCCAGTTAAGAAAAAGATTTCGATCTTAATTAACTGGCTGTTTTTTTAGTACGGCTTGCAGGCTAGGCAATGCCCTTAAATTATCAAAATCTAAAGACGCCGCGGCCTCTTAAGTGAATTTGAATATCTTCGGCGGCGGTCAGCTCAAAATCCAGTCGGCCGTTATAGGGCCCAGTATGTGTAGGCCGGAACACCACGCGAACCGAACAGCGCTGGCCTTCAAAAAGGAAGTTTGGACAGTTTTCATTTTGTCGAAATCCATCGCCTTGAATGTTGATGTCATTGATGTAGATGGGGATACGCCCGTCGTTGCGCAGATAAAAACGCACAGACCGGCTGGTGTTGATGGGGGTCCGTCCAAAGTTGTAGTAATAGTCTTGATCTTGTACTTGAACCTCTTGATTCAAATTGATCTGAAAAGATTCTTCTTGCGAAAGGGGACTTGGGGTGGGCAACTTATCTCCAAGGGCCGGATTCGCAAAGCAAAATCCCAGCAGAAGAAGCAATAGACGTTTCATAAGCACCTCCTGATAGTTCTATTCTTTCGAGGGAGGTTCGTGGGGGCAAAAGCTATCTCAACTATGCACTTCTTGTCATCCAAGGTCGGTCTTGCGGATGTGTCAAAGGGCTCATTCTAGATCCAAGACTTACTGCTAAAAAAAATAGAACTTGGCCAAAGTTTATGGCGGCGGTGTGCGCCGACGATTGCCTCGACCGCGCAAGAGTGAGAAGTTCTTCGCTGTGGAGTCTATAATGAATAAAAATCTGCGTGCCCATCCCATGAAAAACCCCATCATCTTAGCATTGGATGTGGACACCCGAGATCAGGCTTTGAAGATTGCCGATGATCTCTCGGAAGTGGTGGGAGGCTTTAAGTTAGGCCCTCGTCTTTGTCTTCGTTATGGAATGGATTTCGTGAAGGAAGTGGCGCAACGGGGCCCCATTTTTTTAGACAATAAACACTTTGATATTCCCTCGACGATGGAGGCTGCCGTACGGGCAAGCTTTGAGGCGGGCGCATCTTTGGTGACAGTTCATGCTTTGAGTGGAGCAGAGGCTCTTAAAAAGATGGCAGAGGTTGAAAGGGAGCTCAATCAAATACGTCCCTTTAAGATCCTTGCTGTGACAATCCTCACCTCTTGGGATCAAAACTCCTTGCCAGTAAATATGAAGGAACAGCCGATCGCTCAGCATGTGACGGACTTGGCGACTTTGGTGAAAACGTCGGGTTTATCCAGCGTTGTTTGTTCCCCGCACGAATTGGACCTTTTACAAAACCGCGAGCTTTACCTTGTCACGCCGGGAATTCGCTTTAGTATGCAGGATTCTGGAGATCAAAAGCGGATCATGGGTCCTAAAGAGGCTCTGCGTAAAGGGGCTTCAGCTTTGGTCGTGGGTCGCCCCATTCTTGAGGCAAAAGATATCAAAGAAACTGCAACTGATTTTGTAATGGCTGTTTATGAAGAAAAATAATTCTCGTCCCCCTGCTCGTAAATCTCACTCTCAAACTTCGCAGCGTCGTCCTCAGGGCGGTGGGCGTGGCCCTGCCCCAGCGGCACGCTCTGAAAATCAAATTCCTCGCGAGTGGAGAATTGTCATTGGGACTCACGCAATCAATGAGGTTTTAAATATTCGCCCTCATCAGGTGAAGGGGATGTGGATTCGTCAGGGCTGGGAGAATTCTGGCGATTTGCGAGAGATGCATGAGTTGGCTCTGCAAAAAAAGGTGAAGGTCGATATCAAGCCTGAAGGTGTGATCGAAAAGTTCGGATCCTCTCAGCAGGGCGCGGCTATTTTTGTCGATGGAGCTCCCGTATTAGATATCGAAGGTCTAGAAGGTTTTGAAAAGTCGATCATTTTGATGTTAGACGGGATCGAAGATCCTCATAACCTAGGGGCGATTGTGAGAACTTCTTGGTTAACAGGGGCTCATGGGGTCTTAATACCTGAAGATCGCGCGGTGGGTCTAACCCCGACGGTCCACAAGGTGGCCTGCGGAGGCGTCGAGCATGTTCCGGTGGAAGAGACGACAAATTTCTCTAAGTATGCAGAAGATCTAAAGAAACAAGGATATTGGATCTTTGGCTTGAGTCCTCGCGGGAAGCGGTCTATTTTTGAATTAGATTTGCCGGATAAAGTGGTCTGGGCCGTGGGTTCAGAAGACAAAGGTTTGAGAGTGACAACAGAGCGCCTCTGTGATGAATTGGTGTTCATTCCGCAGGCTAGTTCTTCGGCGAGTTACAACGCATCTGTGGCGACAGCCATGGCTTTGACTGAAACTCTGAGACAGCACGCGCCGCGCGGAAATCGAAAAAAATCGTAATCTGCCAAATAATTGTCTTTGACGGATGTAGATTTTATCCGTAAAACATTCCGGTTATCTCAGTAATGCTGGTTTAGCTCAATTGGTAGAGCAGCTGATTTGTAATCAGCAGGTTGCGGGTTCGAGTCCCATAACCAGCTCCATTTTTTTCTGAGGATACATTCACAATGGGTAGGTGCCCGAGTGGCTAAAGGGGGCGGACTGTAAATCCGCTGACTCACGTCTACGAAGGTTCGAATCCTTCCCTGCCCACCATTTGAATGTTGACTTAGAAGGGAATGGGAAGAGAATTTATTCTCTTCGGGCGTTCTGATGGGCGGGAGTAGCTCAATTGGCTAGAGTATCTGCCTTCCAAGCAGAGGGTTGCGGGTTCGAGACCCGTCTCCCGCTCCAAATTCAGAACTTGTGCCCATGTAGCTCAGTGGTAGAGCACACCCTTGGTAAGGGTGAGGTCGTCGGTTCGGCTCCGATCATGGGCTCCACTTGTTACTTTGTTTTTTTTGTTAAAACGGGTTATTAAGATTAAAAAAAATCTCTGCAGGAGGAATGAATGTCTAAAGAGAAATTTAACCGTTCGAAGCCGCATGTGAACATCGGCACAATCGGTCACGTTGACCATGGTAAAACAACTTTGACTGCTGCGATCACTACTACTCTTGCAGCGGCTGGTAAAGCTCAGGCGATGTCTTACGATCAAATCGATAAGTCTCCTGAAGAGAGAGAGCGTGGTATCACTATCTCTACAACTCACGTTGAGTACGAAACTGACAAACGTCACTACGCTCACGTTGACTGCCCAGGCCATGCTGACTACGTAAAAAACATGATCACTGGTGCCGCTCAAATGGACGGAGCTATCTTGGTAGTTTCTTCTGCTGACGGTCCAATGCCACAAACTCGTGAACATATCCTTCTTGCTCGTCAAGTAGGTGTGCCTGCTCTAGTTGTTTTCATGAACAAAGTAGACATGGTTGATGATAAAGAACTTCTTGAGCTAGTTGAGCTTGAAGTTCGTGAGCTTCTTTCTAAATACGAATTCCCTGGCGATGAGATCCCTGTTGTTAAAGGATCTGCATTGAAAGCTTTGGAAGGTGATACTTCTGAAATCGGTCGTCCAGCTATCATGAAATTGATGGACGCTTGTGATGCTTACATCCCAGAGCCTGTTCGTGCTACTGACAAAACTTTCTTGATGCCTGTAGAGGACGTGTTCTCTATCTCTGGTCGTGGTACAGTTGTTACTGGCCGTGTTGAGCGTGGTATCGTTAAAGTTGGTGACGAGGTCGAGATCATCGGTATCCGTCCAACTCAAAAAACAACTGTTACTGGTATCGAGATGTTCCGTAAGCTTCTTGATGAAGGTCAAGCAGGGGACAACTGCGGTGTTCTTCTTCGTGGTACTAAAAAAGAAGACGTTGAGCGTGGTCAAGTTTTGGCTAAGCCAGGTTCAGTTAAGCCTCACAAGAAATTCAAGGCTGAAGCTTACATCCTTACTAAAGAAGAAGGTGGACGTCATACTCCATTCTTCAACGGTTACCGTCCTCAATTCTACTTCAGAACTACTGACGTTACAGGCGTTTGTACTTTGAAAGCTGGAACTGAGATGGTTATGCCTGGCGACCGCGTAGAAGTAGCTGTAGAGCTTATCGCGCCAATCGCTATGGAGAAAGAGCTTCGCTTTGCGATCCGTGAAGGCGGTCGTACTGTTGGAGCCGGCGTTGTTACTGAAATCCTTGAGTAGTAACGCAGCGTAACTGCTATTTAAAATCACCCGGGGGACTCCTTGACAAAAGGGTCCCCCTCGGTGTTTCTTGGCACGTACGTTTTTTAATTTTTTGAAGTGCAGGGGTGTAGCTCCAGTGGTAGAGCGAACGACTCCAAATCGTTAGGTCGTGGGTTCGAATCCCTCCGCCCCTGCCAATTTGATAATTCAAAAGAGGAACTATGGAAAAAGCCAACTCTAAGATTTTGACTCTCAGCTTTGCGATTGCAGCTATCTTGGTCGGTTTAACAACCTCTCTCCTCATCAAAGCTTTCGCTGGAGCTTTTGGTGTAGTTGCGAGAGCTGCTGACTCCGACATAGTAAGACACGGGTTTCCCGTTGTTTTAGGTTTTGCTGTATTTGCGGTTCTTCAGTTCAACCCACGTGTTTTAGCTTGGGGTGAAGAAGTTGTGACCGAAATTCGTAAGGTGGTATGGCCTTCTCGTAAAGACACAACGGCAATGACTATCGCCTGTGTGATCATGGTTCTTATCTCTAGCGTGATTATCAGCTCATTTGATTTGATTTCAGGCTTTTTTATTAACTACCTCATGAAGTAGGACGGAAACATGGAAAAAAAGTGGTACATCGTTAACGTTCAAACGAGCTGTGAAAATACAGCAAAAAAAGCTATTGAAGAAAAGATCAAATCTTCAAAAATGGAAGAGTTCTTCGGCGAAATCCTCATCCCCGCTGAAAGCGTGGTTGAGCTTGTTAAAGGCCAAAAACAAACCAAATCGCGTAAATTTTTCCCAGGTTACATCTTTGTTCAGATGTTTTTGAACGATGAGACTTGGCATTTGGTACGAAATTCGTCTAAAGTGACCGGCTTCGTGGGTGGGACTAAAACTCGTCCTCCTGAGGTTCCGGAAGCCGAGGTTCTTCGTGTGACCCAGCAAATGGCTGGTGTCGGCGAAAAACCAAAACCTAAAGTGAAGTTCTCCATTGGAGAGAATGTGACTGTTGTCGATGGTCCGTTCAGTAACTTCCAGGGTTCCGTAGAAGAAGTGAACGAGGACAAGGGGAAACTCAAAGTTCTTGTGAGCATCTTCGGTAGACCAACTCCTGTGGAGTTGGACTACGTTCAAGTAGAAAAGAATTAAGCTAGTGGCCACATAGGGTGGTCATTGGAAATTAACAAAACACAACCTCTTGCAGGAGTGGGTCATGGCAAAAAAAGTTACAGGAATGATCAAGCTGCAAATACCGGCAGGGAAAGCTAATCCAGCTCCTCCCGTTGGACCGGCACTTGGACAGCACGGGGTAAACATCATGGAATTCTGTAAGCAGTTCAACGCTCGTACACAAGCGTTGGGTGATAGCATCATCCCTATCATCATCACTGTTTATCAAGACAGATCGTTTACTTTCATCACAAAAACACCACCGGTGTCTTCTTTGATCAAAAAGGCGTTGAAATTGGAATCTGGTTCCAAGCAACCTCAAAAAGACAAAGTTGGCAAAATCAATAACGATCAAATTAAGCAAATCGCTACAACGAAGTTGCCTGATTTGAACTGCTTGAAAGTTGAATCCGCAATGTCACAAGTTGCTGGTACAGCTAAGAGCATGGGTATCGACATCGCGTAAGGGGTGGTGATCTATGGCAGGTAAAAAATTCGAAGCAGCCTCTAAGAAGGTTGATTCTCAAAAAAAGTACACTGTTGAAGAAGCATTCAAACTCGTTGTTGAGACAGCTCCAGCGAAGTTTGATGAATCTATCGACGTAGCATTGCGCTTGGGTATTGACCCTAAGCAATCTGACCAACAAGTTCGTGGCGCGATCGCATTGCCTCACGGTCTTGGTAAAGAAGTTAAAGTTGTTGTTTTCGCAAAAGGCCCTAAAGAGGCTGAGGCGAAAGCGGCAGGCGCTGACTTCGTTGGTGCTGACGATCTTGTTGCTAAGATCCAAGGCGGCTGGTTGGATTTTGATAAATGTATCGCGACTCCAGATATGATGGCGACTGTTTCTAAAGTTGCTAAAATTCTCGGACCTCGTGGTTTGATGCCGAATCCAAAGATCGGTACTGTAACTATGAACGTGGGCGAAGCAGTTACTGCTGAGAAAAAAGGTAAACTTGATTTCCGCGTTGATAAAGCAGGTATCGTACATGCTGGTATCGGTAAAAAATCTATGGGAGACACTAAGCTTCGTGAAAACTTCATGACGCTTTTGGGTGCTATCGTGAAAGCGAAGCCTGCGTCTTCTAAAGGTATCTATCTTAGAACCGTATCCGTAGCTTCAACTATGGGTCCTGGTGTTAAGATCGAACCAAATGCGGCAGCAGCTGCAGCTGGTTTGAACTAAGTTGATTTTTATACTCCGGCTTCGGTCGGAGTATTTTAAGTTTTTTAAATTGCGATCAGAGACAGTAGGTTTCTTCTTGTGGATGTAATCCCTCGATTGTGAGGGGCCTACCGAGATAAGGCAAAAAGGTTTCACTAACCTCCAACCCGACCTGATTCGCACAGGCTGCTTCGGTGAAAGCCGGGGCACGCAAAATCTAACGAAAGGAGGCTCACTTATGATCACTCGCGCAGATAAAGAGCAAGAGATTAAGCTTATCACTGAAAAGTTTGGTAAAGCTAAAGGAGCTTTCATCGTCGACTTCAAAGGCATCAAGGTTGAGCAGGTTACTAACTTGCGTAAAAAATTGAATGCTGCTGAATCAGAGATGAAGGTTGTCCGCAACACTCTTGCAAAAAGAGCGTTCAAAGATCACCCAGCTATTGAAAAAGCATTTGCTAATTCAATGAAAGGTACTAACGCCATCGTATTCTCATACGGTGAAGTGAACGCTACTGCAAAAACATTGGCTGAATTTGCAAAGGACGTTGAAGTTCTTCAAATTAAGTCAGGTGTTATGGATGGCGAAGCTTTGGATGACGCTAAAATTAAGTTCTTGGCGACACTTCCGGGCAAAGACCAACTTCGCGCTATGTTCCTTGGTACACTATTGGGTGCAGGTTCTGCACTTGCTAGATGCTTGAATGCATATGCCGAGAAGCTTGGTGGCGGCGCTACTGGTACTGAAGAAGCTCCTCAGGCATAATGCTTGCTCTCCGGCTTAACGGGGAATAATGGTGCTAAATATTTGAATTATAAATAATTTTTTATCCGTGGAGGATTTTAAAATGTCTCTTACTAACGATCAATTAGTTGATGCGTTGTCTCAGAAAACTGTTATTGAGATCGCTGAACTTGTAAAAATGCTTGAAGAAAAATGGGGCGTTTCTGCTGCTGCTCCTGTAGCTGCTGCTGGCGCAGGCCCTGCTGCTGCTGTTGAAGAAAAAACTGCTTTTGACGTTATCCTTGTTGACGCTGGCGCCAACAAAATCAACGTTATTAAAGAAGTTCGTGGCTTGACTGGTTTGGGTCTTGCTGAAGCTAAAGCCCTTGTTGAAGCTGGTAACAAAGCTGTTAAAGAAGGCGCTACTAAAGAAGACGCAGAGAAAATCAAGAAAGCTCTTGAAGCTGCGGGCGCGAAAGTTACTGTTAAGTAATTTTTGTTCTAAAAGCAAAATGCCGAAAGCCTCTGGGAAACCAGGGGCTTTTTGCATTTTGAAGCTTGGATCTTACCAGGCAAAGCCGAGCTTCATTCCTAGCGCGTCTTGAGGCTCGGCTTTGCTGCTGCGATCCCAAGATATATTTAAGCGACTGTATTCCACGCCATAAACCAGACCCTTTCCATGGGAAGCGATGCCGATGGAGTAGTATTGGTGAGTCCCCTTGTCTTTATAGGGTCCAAAGTTTCCGCTATTATTCGTGACGTCCGTTGTGACCTCGTGAGCTTCATGGATGTATGAGAAGTAAGGAACGATATATTCGAGCGTATAACCCAAACTGATTCCGGCTTGACTGCTGATGACCTTGGATTTGGCAGTTCCGCCGGGGTCTTGAGTGGTCGATGTTTCTCTTTCTCCATAAGACCCCAAAAGGCTAGCGACCCAGTTGTTTGGACCGGCACCGTGGTTAAGAAACTGGAAGCGTACGCCCAAAAGGGAGTTGTCCAGGTAGAGGTCAAGGCCTCTGTAAAGGGACAAGCTGGCATCAAGGCCGATATTTCTCACAAGAAGAAGGTCTGCGGCGTCGACGTCTTCGTTTATTGTGAGGGTATTTCGGCTGGGGGGATTGCTCGTGATATCATTGACGACGGTGACTTTAGTGACGGCAGTTCCAACAAGGGCGACGTGGCCGCCCCATTGCTTTTCGCTCACGACAGGGGCGGCGAAATGTGAGGCGCGAAAGTTTATCGTATGGGAACAGGCTGATAAAAGAATAAGCAGGGTGGGTCCAAGTAGTGTTTTCATAGTTTCCTCGATTTACGTGATGATATGCTAGGGGTGCCCTTGTGGTTTGACAAGTTGAGGTGCTAAAGTGAGCGCTCCGCACGGCGCATCATTTGGCGATATCCCGAGCCCTAGAATAGTGCCAAAAACCATTATAATCACTTGATTTCTTCAGAACTTCCGGTAGTTTAAATTGCTTATCTTTTATTTAATGTGGGCCTTGGAAACTTCCCCCCGAAGTGAACTTCCGATTTTCTTGTGGAGAGTAAATGGAAAAAACTCCAGTTACAGCTTCTAACATTCGAGTTAGAAAGTCTTTTGCCAAAAACAAGCAGGTCATTGATATTCCCAATCTGATTGAATTGCAGAAAAGCTCTTACGAAGCTTTCATTCAAAAAGATATGGACCCAGATCGCCGTGGCGATGCGGGACTCAATGGCGTTTTCAAATCTGTGTTCCCAATCACAGATTTCAACAATACAGCAAGCCTTGAGTTCGTAAGCTACACTCTAGAGCCAGCTAAGTACGACGTGGACGAGTGCCGTCAGCGTGGTATGACTTTCGCGGCGCCGATCAAGGTGACTCTTCGTTTGATCGTATTCGACGTTGATGAAGAAACAGAAGCACGCAGTATCCGAGACGTAAAAGAACAAGAAGTTTACCTCGGTGAAATTCCTCTTATGACTGCGAATGGATCTTTCATTATCAACGGTACAGAGCGCGTTGTTGTGTCTCAGTTGCACCGTTCTCCAGGTGTGTTCTTCGACCACGATGGTGGTAAGAACAATGCTTCTGGAAAATTGATCTACTCTGCACGTGTGATCCCATACCGTGGTTCTTGGTTGGATGCTGAATTTGACCAAAAAGATTTGATCCACGTTCGTATCGACCGTCGTCGTAAGTTCCCTGTAACAATCCTTTTGAAGGCTCTTGGTTACAATGCAGAACAACTTCTTGAGTACTTCTACGATCTTGATGAAGTTTATGCTCGTGACGGCAAACTCTATCGTAAACTTGATATCGAAAGAATGTCTGGTCAAAGAGCGTTGACTGATATCATGGATCCGAAAACGGGTGAGGCGCTTGTTAAAGCAGGTCGTCGTATCACTCGCGCGATCGTTAAGAAAATCAAGGATCTTAATATCACGGAGCTTGAAGTTGAGCCCGCGGACCTTGATGGTAAAGTTTTGGCGAAACCACTTATCGATGAATCTACTGGTGAGATCATTGCTGACGCCAATGCAGAGTTGAACTCTTCTATCATCAAAAGATCTATCGAGGCGGGCATTGACCGTTTCTTCATGATCTTCTTTGATGGTTTGACTGTGGGGCCTTATCTTAGAAACACATTGTTAGTTGATAAAGTAACTAACAAAGAAGAATCTTTGATCGAGATCTACAAGCGTCTTCGTCCTGGTGAGCCTCCAACGTTGGAAGCGGCAACGACTTTCTTCGGTCGCTTGTTCTTCGATCCAGAGACCTATGATCTTTCTGAAGTGGGTCGTATTAAGATCAACCACAGATTCTCTATCTCTATGGACGAGTGCCCTCCTTCTCATAGAACACTCACTCATAAAGATATCTTGAGCACTATTAAAACATTGATCGACCTTAAAAATGGTCGCGGCGTTATCGATGACATCGATCACTTGGGTAACCGTCGTGTTCGTTCCGTAGGTGAGTTGCTTGAGAATCAATACCGTATCGGCCTTGTTCGTATGGAGCGCGCGATTCGTGAACGTATGTCTCTTCAAGATGTTGAGACAATGATGCCTCACGATCTTGTGAACGCAAAACCAGTGAACGCGGTTGTTAAAGAATTCTTCGGTTCTTCTCAATTGTCTCAGTTCATGGACCAAACAAATCCATTGTCAGAGATCACTCACAAACGTCGTTTGTCAGCTCTCGGCCCTGGTGGTTTGACTCGTGATCGTGCAGGTTTCGAAGTACGTGACGTACATCCTACGCACTACGGCCGTATCTGCCCGATCGAAACTCCAGAGGGACCAAACATCGGTTTGATCGCATCTTTGGCGACTTACGCTCGTATCAACAACTATGGTTTCATTGAGACTCCATATCGTAAAGTTGATCAAGGTAACGTTTCTAAGGATATCAACTATCTATCTGCTCTTGAAGAAGCTGGTCACCACATCGCTCCTGCGGCTCGTGATGAGGCTGGAAACAAAGCTATTCAAACGGCTACGACAATCACTCGTCGTGACGGTGAATACGAAATCGTAGATAAAGACAAAGTTGCGTTGATGGACGTTTCTCCATCTCAACTCGTTTCTATCGCGGCTTCATTGATTCCTTTCCTTGAGCACGATGACGCCAACCGTGCCTTGATGGGATCGAACATGCAACGTCAAGCGGTGCCTTTGCTCCGTTCTCGCGCTCCACTTGTTGGAACAGGCGTTGAGAGACTTGTTGCTCGTGACTCTGGTACTTCTGTCGTTGCTCAAAACGACGGTATCGTTGAAGAAGTGGATGCTTCTCGTATCGTAGTTCGTCGTTTTGCAAAAGGCGGGGAACTTGGTGCGAACGTAGACATCTACAACCTCACGAAGTACCAACGTACAAATCAAAATACATGCTTTAACCAAAAGCCGATCGTAACTGTAGGTGACAAGGTTTCTAAAGGCGACATCATCGCTGACGGACCTTCTACAGAGCTTGGTGAGTTGGCTCTGGGACAAAACATCCTGGTAGCCTTCACTCCTTGGCAAGGTTACAACTTCGAGGACTCTATCCTTATTTCTGAGCGTTTGTTGAAAGACGACGTTTACACGTCTATCCACATCGAAGAATTCGAGTGCGTAGCGCGTGATACAAAACTTGGTAAGGAAGAGATCACTCGCGATATCGCTAACGTCGGTGAAGAGGCTCTTAAAGACCTCGACAGCTCTGGTATCATCCGCATTGGTGCGGAAGTCCGTCCAGGCTTCATCCTCGTTGGTAAAGTAACTCCAAAAGGTGAAACTCAGCTTTCTCCTGAAGAAAAACTCTTGAGAGCGATCTTCGGTGAAAAAGCCGGCGACGTTCGTGATACGTCACTTCGTGCGCCATCGGGCGTATACGGAACTGTGATCGATGCTCAAGTTTACTCTCGTGAAGGCGCAGACCGCGATGAGCGTTTGTCTTCCATCATCGAAGAGAAAAAACGTAAACTTGAGAAAGACTTGGCCGTAGAGCAAAACGTTATCAAAAATAACGCGATCTCTAAGCTTCGTGATATCCTCGTTGGTAAAACAACAACGGGTGTTCTTTTGAACGAAGACGGAAGCCAAAAGCTTCTTAATAAAGGTCAAATCATCACAGAGGCGGATCTTGAAACAGTTCCTTTCGAATTGTTGAACTATATCCCTCTTGAGCAAGATCTTGAGTTCCAAGTGAACAAGATCATCGACAACGCTCGTAACCAACTTGACGCTGTTAAATTGGTATTCAACGAGAAGATCGATCGTCTCCGTAAGGGTGACGAATTGCCTCCGGGCGTGATCAAGATGGTTAAAGTTTACGTTGCTATTAAACGTAAAATGCAAGTCGGTGATAAGTTCGCCGGCCGTCACGGAAATAAGGGTGTCGTTTCTAAGGTATTGCCTGCGGAAGACATGCCATATCTTGCTGACGGATCTCCTGTTGACATGGTCTTGAACCCACTGGGCGTTCCTTCTCGTATGAACATCGGGCAAATCCTTGAAGTTCACTTGGGTTGGGCTGCGCACAACTTGGGTAAGCAATTGGGAGCATACCTCGACAAGTGGAATGCCGAAAATGCACGTAAAGACATGAAAGACATCTTCAATGATGCTGACATCTCCGCGAAGCTTGATAAAGCGGACGATGGATCGTTGAAACAAATGGTAACGCGTATGAAAAACGGTATCCACGTGGGTACGCCAGTTTTCGACGGTGCTCGTGAATCTGACGTAAAGGGCTTGCTTGAAAAAGCACAAGTTCCAACATCTGGTAAGTCAGTCTTGTTTGACGGACGTACTGGTGAACCGTTCACGAACCCTGTTACCGTGGGTATCATGTACATGTTGAAGCTTCACCATCTCGTGGAAGAAAAGATCCACGCTCGTTCTATCGGACCTTATTCTCTCGTTTCGCAACAACCTCTGGGTGGTAAAGCTCAGTTCGGGGGTCAGCGTCTTGGAGAGATGGAGGTTTGGGCGATCGAGGCCTATGGTGCTGCTTATTCATTGCAAGAGTTCCTCACTGTTAAGTCTGACGACGTGGCAGGAAGAACGCGCATGTATGAAAGCATCGTAAAAGGTGAGAACATCCTCGAGCCAGGCTTGCCAGAGTCATTCAACGTTCTAGTGAAAGAGCTTCAGTCTCTAGCGCTGAATGTTGAGTTGATGGAGTCTGATATCCTTCGTGATCAAGATGAAGATCTTGGCGACGACGGTATCGAGGTTGAAGAAGCAATTGTTCCGGCTCCAAGTGAAGAGCCAGGACAACACTAATTAATTTTTAACAACAGGGGTGTTCCTTGAGAGACTTGTTGAATTTTTTCGATAAACCAAAAGATCCACTTTCGTTTGACGCCGTACGAGTATCGTTGGCGTCACCAGAAATGATTCGTGACTGGTCATTTGGTGAAGTTAAGAAGCCTGAAACTATCAACTATCGTACATTCAAGCCAGAGCGTGATGGTTTGTTCTGTGCGAAAATCTTCGGTCCTATTAAGGATTACGAGTGCTTGTGCGGTAAGTATAAACGTATGAAGTACCGTGGCGTCGTCTGTGAAAAGTGCGGCGTTGAAGTGACACAGACCAAGGTTCGCCGTGAGCGTCTTGGTCACATCGAATTGGCAACGCCTGTAGCGCACATTTGGTTCTTGCGCTCTTTGCCTTCTCGTATTGGTAACTTGCTCAACCTTTCTTTGAAAGACGTTGAGAAGGTTCTATACTGTGAAGCGCACGTTGTAATCGATCCAATGGATACAACATTGGAAGAAGGTCAAATTTTGACTGAAGAAGCTTACCAAGCCGCTCTGAACGAGTTTGGCCCAAGTTTCAAAGCCGGTATGGGCGGTGAAGCGGTTCGCGAACTTTTGCGTAAAATTGACCCTGAGTATTTGTCTCGCAAACTTCGCATGGAAGTAAAAGAGACGAAATCAGAAGCGCAAATCAAAAAATTAACAAAGCGTCTTCGTGTTGTTGAAGCCTTCAAAGGTTCTATCAACAAGCCTGAGTGGATGATGTTGGAAGCACTTCCTGTGTTGCCTCCTGATCTTCGTCCATTGGTACCACTTGATGGTGGACGTTTTGCGACGTCAGATCTGAACGATCTTTACCGTCGTGTTATCAACCGTAACAACCGTTTGAAGCGTCTTCAGGAGCTGAACGCTCCAGATATCATCATCCGCAACGAAAAGCGTATGTTGCAAGAAGCGGTTGATGCGTTGTTGGATAATGGTCGTCGTGGTAAGACCTTCACCGGTCCAAACAAACGTCCTCTTCGCTCTCTTTCTGATATGTTGAAAGGTAAGCAAGGTCGTTTCCGTCAAAACCTTTTGGGTAAACGTGTGGACTACTCTGGTCGTTCTGTGATCGTGGTAGGACCTACTTTGAAACTTCACCAGTGCGGTCTTCCTAAAAAGATGGCTTTGGAGCTTTTCAAGCCGTTCGTTTACAACAAACTTGAAGAAAAAGGTTTGGCGACAACGATTAAGCAAGCGAAACGTTTGGTTGATCAAGAAACTGTAGAGGTTTGGGATATCTTGGCTGACGTAGTTAAAGAACACCCCGTTCTTCTTAACCGTGCGCCAACTCTTCACAGACTTGGTATTCAGGCGTTTGAGCCGGTACTTCACGAAGGTAAAGCAATCCAATTGCATCCTCTAGTGTGTACGGCGTTCAATGCCGACTTCGACGGTGACCAAATGGCGGTTCACGTTCCACTTTCTGTGGAATCTCAAGTTGAAGCTCGTGTATTGATGATGTCTACGAACAACATCCTTTCTCCAGCGAACGGTAAGCCGATCATCAACCCATCACAAGATATCGTTTTGGGCTTGTACTGGTTGACTCGTATTCGTCCTGGAGCCAAAGGAACTGGCAAGGCATTCTCAAGTGTTCAAGAAGCGCAATACGCTTATGAGACGGGCCTTGTAGACCTTCAAGCGGCTTGTAAAGTTCGTTTGAACGGCAAGGTTCAAGAGACGTCCGTAGGTCGTTCTATCTTGTCTGACATCGTTCCTAAAGAAGTTCCGTTCAACGAAGTGAACGTAACAATGAATAAGAAACAAATCGCGGCTTTGATCGATAAGACTTTCCGTCTTGCCGGTGCCAAAGCGACTTGTATCTTGGCTGATAAAATCATGGAACTTGGTTTCAAATATTCAACTGCGGCAGGTATGTCTATCGGTATCGATGACATGGTGATCCCAGCAGCAAAAGCGACGATGATCGCTGATGCAGAGAAACAAGTAACTGAAATTCAACAGCAGTACGATGAAGGTTTGATCACAGATGGTGAGCGCTACAATAAAGTAGTGGATATCTGGGCTCAGACGGGTGACAAGATCGCAAAAGAAGGTATGAATGCGATCGAAAAGCAAACATTCGTAGTTGATGGAAAAGAATTCGTAGGACCTTCATTCAATCCTATCTATATCATGGCTGACTCCGGAGCCCGGGGTTCCGCAGCTCAGATCCGTCAGTTGGGTGGTATGCGTGGTTTGATGGCGAAACCTTCTGGTGAGATCATCGAAACTCCGATCACTGCGAACTTCCGTGAAGGTTTGACAGTTATCCAGTACTTCATTTCTACGCACGGTGCGCGTAAAGGTTTGGCCGATACTGCATTGAAAACAGCGAACTCTGGTTACTTGACTCGTCGTTTGGTTGACGTGGCTCAAGACGTTGTTGTGTCTGAAATTGATTGCGGTACGACAGACGGTTTGGAAATCACTCCAGTTTATGAAGCTGGTGAGATCATCCAAAATATCGGCGATCGTATCTTGGGAAGAACAACTCTTAAAGAAGTTGTAGATCCAATGACGAACACCGTGATCCTTAAGGCGGGTCATGAGATCACAGAATCTGACGTTAAGAGAGTGGAAGAGCTTGGAATCGATAAAGTCGAAATCCGTTCAGCTTTGACATGTGAATCTAAGCGCGGCGTCTGTGTGAAGTGTTACGGACGTGACTTGTCTCGTGGTGCGACTGTGAACCTCGGTGAAACTGTGGGTATTATCGCAGCTCAATCTATCGGTGAACCGGGTACTCAGTTGACAATGAGAACGTTCCACTTGGGTGGTGCGGCGTCTCGTGCAGTTGAACAATCAGTTCATACAACTCGTCATGATGGTGTTATTAAGTTATTAAACGTTCATGCAGTGACAAACCGTAATGGTAAGTTGACTGTGATGAATCGTAACGGTTCTGCCCTTGTTATTGATGAAACAGGACGTGAAAGAGAAAATTTCAAACTCGTTTACGGGGCTGTTTTGAATTTCAAAGAAGGTGACAAAGTCACTAAAGGTCAAACTGTTGCTGAGTGGGATCCATATTCGAATCCGATCATCGCCGAAGTTTCTGCGAAGATCCAATATCATGATATCGAAGAAGGTTCGACAATGCAGGAGCAAGTCGACGCGGTAACTGGTTTTGCGACTAAAGTTATCATGGAATCTAAGTCTTCTGACATTAAGCCAACAGTATTCCTTGTTGATGGCAATGGTAAGACATTGAATCTTCCTGGCCGTGACATCCCTGCACGATACTTGATCCCAGTGGGTGCACAGCTTCTGGCTTCTGACCAGCAGGAGGTTCATGCCGGTGACGTAATTGCGAAGATGCACCGTGAAGCTTCGAAAACGAAGGATATCACAGGGGGTCTTCCTCGCGTCGCTGAATTGTTTGAAGCTCGTAAGCCGAAAGAAGCAGCTATCATCTCTGAGATCGATGGTTATGTGACATTCGGTAAGGACGTAAAAGGTAAGCAGCGTGTGATTGTTACTCCTGAAGTGGGTGAGCAAAAAGAATATCTCATCCCTAAAGGTAAGCACGTTGCAGTAAGAGAAGGTGAGTACGTAAGAGCCGGTGAGGCTTTGATGGATGGTCCAACAAATCCTCATGACATTCTGGCGGTTCTAGGTGCGAAGGCCTTGTCTGCATACCTTGTGAATGAAATCCAAGAAGTTTACAGACTTCAAGGGGTTGGTATCAACGACAAGCACATCGAAGTGATTGTTCGTCAAATGCTACGTAAAGTAGAGATCAAGGACGCTGGAGACAGCCGCTTCTTGTCTGGCGAACAAGCTGAAAGATATGCTTTCGATGAAGAGAATTCTCGTATCAACCGTGAGGGCGGCCAGCCTGCTACATGCAGCCCGCTTCTCTTGGGTATTACGAAAGTTTCTTTGAGTACTGACAGCTGGATTTCAGCTGCGTCATTCCAAGAGACAACCAAAGTCCTTACGGAAGCTGCGATCAATTCTCGTACAGATCATCTTCGTGGTCTGAAAGAGAATATTATTATGGGTCGCTTGATTCCTGCGGGAACTGGTTTGACATCCTACAAGCGTTGGAAGGTGTCTGTTGCTGAAGACGACGATACAAGTTTCGTGGCATTGCCCGGAATGTCGGCTTCAACTCAGCCTCACCAGGGCTAGGGATTAGAAAAAGTGTAAAAAACTCAAAAAGAGGAACTCACGCCTCTTTTTGAAATAGAAATTTAATAACAAAGTCTTGACCAGAGCGCTTTTGGCAATGTAAGTTCCAGCGTCCTGGATTCGAATAAATTGTTTAAGGGGTTTTAAAGTGCCTACAATTAACCAGCTCATCAAAAGTGAGCGTAAAGTTCAAAAGAACCAAACAAAATCACCAGCTTTGGCATCTTGCCCTCAGCGCCGTGGTGTTTGTACTCGTGTTTATACGACGACTCCAAAGAAGCCGAACTCAGCTCTTCGTAAAGTAGCTAAGGTTCGTCTTTCCAACGGTTTCGAAGTTATCTCTTACATCCCTGGTATCGGTCATAACCTTCAAGAGCATAGCGTGGTCTTGATCCGCGGTGGTCGTGTGAAGGACTTGCCGGGTGTTCGTTACCATATCGTACGTGGTGTATTGGATCTTCAGGGTGTGAATGGACGTCTACGTAGTCGTTCTAAATATGGTACTAAGAGACCTAAGAAATAAGGGGTAGTGACAAATGTCTCGTCGTAAAAAGACCTTTAAGAGAGAAATTATTCCAGATCCCGTTTTTAAGGATCTAGTAATTGCTAAATTCGTAAATAAAATGATGATCCAAGGTAAAAAAGCAACTGCACAGAAGCTTTTCTACGGAGCATTGAAAGAGCTAGAAGGTAAAATTCAAGGTGAAGAGCCTATGTCTATCTTCAAAAAAGCTCTTGAGAACGTAAAGCCTTCTATCGAAGTTCGTTCTCGCCGCGTGGGCGGAGCTACTTACCAAGTTCCCGTTGATGTTCGTCCTTCTCGTCGTTTGGCTTTGGCTATGCGTTGGTTGGTTGAGTACTCACGTGAGCGTGGTGAAAAAGATATGGCGAAGCGTTTGGCTGGTGAATTCATCGATGCTTACAATAATAGAGGCAACTCTATTAAGAAGAAAGACGATGTTCACAGAATGGCTGAAGCGAATAAGGCTTTCTCTCACTACAATTGGTAATCTAGATACATGTCAGCTAAAGATCCTAAAGTTGTAGCTGATCTCAAGTTCACTCGTAATATCGGCATCATGGCTCACATCGATGCCGGTAAGACGACCACCACCGAACGCATTCTTTACTATACAGGTAAAAGTCATAAAATCGGCGAAGTCCATGATGGTGATGCCACCATGGACTGGATGGTTCAAGAGCAAGAGCGTGGTATTACTATCACATCTGCTGCGACCATGGCGTTCTGGAAAGATCACAGAATCAACATCATCGATACTCCAGGGCACGTAGACTTCACTATTGAGGTGGAGCGCTCTTTGCGTGTTCTTGATGGTGCTATCGCTGTTTTTGATGGCGTGAATGGGGTTGAGCCTCAGTCTGAAACTGTTTGGAAACAAGCTGACAAATATAAAGTTCCAAGAATCTGTTTTGTAAATAAGATGGATCGTGTGGGTGCTGATTTTGTGATGTCCTACGGGACAATCAAAGACAAGCTCAATGCGAACCCAATCCCAGTTCAAGTTCCAATTGGTATGGAAGACACCTTCCGCGGTGTTGTTGATTTAATCGAGAATAAGGCCTACCAGTGGGATCAATCAGGAATGGGTGACCATTTCGAAGTTACTGATGTTCCTAATGACATGAAGGAAGAAGTAAATCGCTTCCGTACTGAGGTCATTGAGAAGATTGTTGAGTTCGAAGATGAACTTCTTGAAAAATATCTAAACGGGGAGGACATCTCCGTTGCTGAGCTAAAGCGAGCTCTTCGTAAGGGCACTCTTGAGCTGAAGGCGTTCCCAGTTTTCTGTGGTGCTGCCTTTAAAAATAAGGGTGTTCAGCCCTTGTTGGACGGTGTGATTGATTACCTTCCATCCCCTATTGAAGTTCCAGATATCGTGGGTCACGATCCGGCTAAGCCTGAAAAAGAAATTGTTTGTAAGACGGACTTTGATGCTCATGCGGCGGCATTGGCCTTTAAGATTGCCAACGATCCGTTTGCTGGAACTTTGACATATATTCGAGTCTATTCTGGTGAGGTGAAGGTGGGCGACCAGCTTCTAAATCCTCGCACTGAGAAAAAAGAACGAATTCAGAAATTAGTAAAAATGCACGCCAATTCCCGCGAAGAGATCACAAGTCTTAAAGCGGGGGATATCGGAGCGGTGATCGGTCTTAAATTTACCGGAACAGGGGATACTCTTTGTGAGAGTTCCCACCCTGTTGTTTTGGAGTCGATTACGTTCCCGGAGCCGGTTATTTCCGTGGCTATCGAGGCCAAATCTTCGGCGGATCAGGAGAAAATGCTCCAAGGTTTGGCGAAGCTTGAAAAAGAAGATCCTTCCTGCCGCTTAAGAACAGACCCTGAGACAGGGCAGATTCTTTTGTCTGGCATGGGGGAGCTGCACTTAGAAATTCTGGTCGATCGCCTTTTGCGAGAGCACAAAATTCAAGCGAACGTGGGTAAACCCCAGGTCTCTTATCGCGAAAGTATTTCGGCGGTGGCGACGGCTGAGTACGTCTATGAGCGCGAAGTGGCTGGAGAAGCCAATTTTGCGAAGGTGTCTTTAACGATTGAACCTATTTCTCAGCATGATGGAATTCAGTTCCACTCTAAGGTGGCAGTGTCTAAAGAATTTACAGCCCCTTTCCTTAAAGCTGTGGAAAGTGGTTTTAAAGAGGCAGCCGAGGTTGGACCTCTGGCGAGCTATTCGATGATTGGTATTAAGGGGACTTTAAATTCCGTTGAAGTGCGTCCTGAGTCCTCCAATGAAATGGCATTTAAAGCGGCTACTTCATTGGCTTTCAGGGATGCCGTTAAAAATGCCTCTGTAGAGCTTCTGGAGCCTATGTTTAAGCTTGAGGTGACTTGCCCTGATGAGTTCGTTGGGAATGTGGTGGGGGATTTAAATGCCCGCCGTGGAAAGATTCTCACAATGAACGCTAAAGTCGGTGGCGGTCAGGTGATCTCGGCAGAGGCCCCTTTAGCAAACCTTTTTGGATATGCCACAAATGTGCGCAGTCTGAGTCAAGGGCGAGCTAGTTTTAGTATGGAATTTTTGGAGTATGCAGTCGTTCCTCCTAAGGTAAAGACTGAGATTCTCCATAAAATGGGAAGATATTAAAAAATTAATAATTTCCCTTTGACAAAGTGTTTAAGTGTGCGCATACTCGCGCACTCATAGCGTCTATATCTACAAAAAACTCTCCGCGTAGAGCGAAATCGCAGCCGCAAGGGCTATTTCGGAGTCAGTTTTCGATGGGATTAGGGCGTTGAACGTTAACAAATTTGCTAGTAATTACGATACTTTAAAAAAAGAAGAAGAGTGTCCATATGCAAAGTCAAAAGATTAGAATCAGATTGAAGGCATTCGATCATAAACTGCTTGATCAGTCGACGAAAGAAATCGTTGAGACTGCTCGTCGTACAGGCGCAAAAGTTGCGGGTCCTATTCCCTTGCCAACTCGCATCAACCGTTACACGGTATTGCGCTCTCCTCACGTTGATAAAAAATCTCGTGAGCAGTTCGAAGTGAGAACTCACAAGCGTATGCTCGATATTTTAGAACCCACTCAACAGACTGTCGATCAGCTCATGAAACTCGACCTCTCTGCTGGTGTTGATGTTGAAATTAAGCTTTCAGCGATCTAGGAGTAACAAGTGAGCGAAACTACACAAACTACAAATACATCAGAACAAGGCCTTAAGCTGAATGGCCTGTTCGCCTTCAAAGAAGGTATGGCTACTATTTATAATGAGCAGGGTGAGGCCATCCCTGTGACTGTTCTTCGTTATGAGCCTTGGTTTGTTTCTCAAATCAAGACTAACGAGGCAGATGGTTATGAAGCAATCCAAGTTGCTTGCAAACCCAAAAAAGCTAAAAACTCTAACAAAGCAGAAAAAGGTCACCTTAATAAGGCTGGCTTTGAGAATGGCGCTCAGTTTGTAAAAGAACTTCGCCAAGCTATTCCTGCGGGCGTTTCTGTTGGTGCGCAAGTATCTATCGACTCTTTGGCTAAAGGTGATGTTGTAAAGATCACTTCTAAGTCAAAAGGTAAAGGTTTTGCGGGCTCAGTAAAACGTTGGAACTTCGCGGGAGGCCCTGCTTCTCACGGTTCTAAATTCCACCGTCGTCCTGGTTCTTCTGGTAACAGAACATGGCCTGGTCGTGTAATGCCTGGTAAAAAATTCCCCGGTCACTTGGGTGCTGAGACAGTTACAGTCCGTAACGTAGAGATCGTTCAAGTTCTAGCTGATGAAAACGTTCTCATGGTTAAGGGGCCAGTTCCTGGTGCCAGAAACACTTTGGTTAAGTTGGTGAGAGAATAGTATGGCAACAGTAAATGTATTAAACTGGAAAAAAGAAAAAGTCGGATCAGTTGAATTGGCTGCTGACGTGTTTGAGACTCCTGTGAAAAAGGAAGTTCTTCACACTGTTGTGCAGTGGCAATTGGCTGCTCGTCGTCAAGGTACGCACATGACTAAGACCAAAGGTCTTGTGTCTGGTGGCGGTAAGAAGCCATTTAAACAAAAAGGAACTGGTGGAGCTCGTCAAGGTTCTTCACGTTCTCCTTTGATGCCTGGTGGTGGTACTATGTTTGGTCCACAACCTCGCAGCTACGCTTTCGTTCTTCCTAAAAAAGTTCGCCGTTTAGGTTTGAGCATGGCGCTTTCTCACCTTCAAAAAGAAGGCAAGTTGTTCATCGTGGACAGCATGCAGTCTGAAGGTAAGACCGCTGAGCTTAACAAGCGTTTGAAGGCTTTCGGTTTGACTAAAGCTGTATTGGTAGATTCTTCAGTGAACGATAAGTTCAGCCGTGCTTCTAAGAATTTGCAATCTTTCAAGTACTTCCCAGTGGAAGGTTTGAATGTATTCGATCTATTGAAGTATGACGCTGCTGTTATCACTAAAGATTCTGTAGCAAAAATCGTAGACCGTTGTTCATTGGAGAAGGCGCGATGAAACAAGTAATTAAAGCTCCTCTCATTACTGAGAAAAATACATATCACAATGCTGCTGGCGTATATGTGTTCGAAGTAGACTTGAAGTCTACTAAGACAGATATCAAAGCTGCGGTAGAGAAAAACTTTAAAGTGAAAGTGGACAGCGTTAGAACTAGCGTTTGTCGCGGTCACTCAAAGTACACTAAATTCGGATTAACCAAGATCCCTTACTGGAAAAAGGCTTACGTTAAGCTTGTTGAAGGTGAGAAGATCGCTCTTTTTGAGGGAGTATAAAGATGGGTATCAAAAGTTTTGCCCCACGCTCTCATGGTCGTAGAGGAATGACTGGTTTCGATTTCAAAGAAATCACAAAGACATCTCCAGAGAAGTCTTTGCTAGCTCCTCTTAAGAAGCAAGCAGCTCGTAACAATCACGGTCAAATCACGATTCGTCACCAAGGTGGCGGTCACAAGAGAAAATACCGTTTGATTGATTTCAAAAGAACTAAAGTTGATGTTGCAGCAAAAGTTGTGGCGATCGAATACGATCCAAACAGAACCTGCCGTATCGCTCTACTTTCCTACATCGATGGAGCCAAGGCTTATATCATCGCTCCTGTAGGTTTGAATGTTGGTGATACAGTGATGTCTTCTGATAAAGCGGACATCAAGCCAGGTAACTGCCTTTCTTTGGCGGCAATCCCTGTAGGTACTGTGATTCACAATATCGAAATGCGCCCTGGTAAGGGTGGTCAAGTATGCCGTGGAGCTGGTGCTTCCGCGACTTTGGCTGGTAAAGGTGAGCAGTACTGTCAAGTGCGTATGCCTTCTGGTGAATTGAAGCAAATCTTGTCTGTGTGCAAGGCTTCAATCGGTCAAGTTGGTAACACGGATAATGAGAACATTAATCTTGGTAAAGCAGGTCGTTCTCGCTGGAGAGGTATCCGTCCTTCAGTTCGTGGTATGCATATGAATCCAGTTGACCATCCTCTCGGTGGTGGTGAGGGTGTTGGTAAGGGTCATCACCCAGTAACTCCTTGGGGTCAGCCTTGTAAGGGTTACAAAACTAGACATAACAAGAGAACCAACTCTTCAATCATCAAGAGACGTAAGTAGGAGTAAAAGGTGGCACGCTCGATTAAAAAAGGTCCATTCGTCGATACTCATCTTCAAAAGAAGATCGACACTGCGATCGAAAAAAATGATAAAAAAGTTATTAAAACTTGGTCTCGCCGCTCAACAATTCTTCCAGAGGCTATTGGACTGACTTTTGCGGTTCATAACGGAAGAAAGTTCGTTCCTGTGTACATTACAGAGAACATGATTGGTCACAAACTCGGTGAGTTTGCTCCAACAAGAACTTTCCACGGTCACGCCGAGAAGAAGGCAGCTGCTCCTGCTGCTGCTAAGAAGTAATAGAGGTTGATTATGGAAGTTAAAGCAAGCTTGAAATATGCAAGAGTAGGCGCTCAGAAAGCAAGATTGGTTGTTGATCTTGTTCGCGGCAAAGACGTGAACGAGGCAGTTAAAACTCTTACTTTCTTGAACAAGAAGACTGCTGGAATGGTGAAAAAACTAATCGAATCTGCGGTAGCTAACGCTGAATACAAAAAGGTTATGGACGTAGATAATCTTTATGTTAAAGCTATCTGGGTTGATCAAGGCCCCGTTCTTAAGAGATTCCGTCCTCGCGCTCAAGGTCGTGCGTTCGGTGTTCGTAAGAAGACCAGCCACATTAACGTCGTACTCGAGGAGAAATAGTCGTGGGACAAAAGGTTAATCCAATTGGTTTAAGAGTTGGTGTTATCAGAACTTGGGATTCTCGCTGGTATGCGAAGGGTCAACAATATTTTGACAATCTCCACGAAGACATCCGTTTGAGAAAGTACTTGAAAGACAAGCTCAAGCACGCGGGTGTTGCGAAAATTGAAATGGAACGTGCTGCAAAGAAGATTAAAATCATCATCTCTACAGCTCGTCCCGGTGTCGTTATTGGTAAAAAAGGTACTGGTATTGATTCACTAAAAGCGGAAGTTCAAAAACTTACACCCAACGAAGTTTTCTTGAGCATCCAAGAAGTGCGCAAACCAGACCTCGATGCTCAGCTCGTTGCTGAGAGCATTGCTCAACAACTTGAGAAACGTATCTCTTGGAGAAGAGCACTTAAAAAATCAATTGCAGCTGCGATCAAAGGCGGCGTGAGAGGTATCAAGATCCGTGTTTCTGGACGTCTTGATGGAGCCGAAATTGCTCGTTCAGAGTGGTACAATGAGAAGAGCGTTCCTCTTCATACATTGCGTGCTGATATCGACTACGGTACAGCAGAAGCTTTGACAGCATACGGTATCATCGGATTGAAAGTATGGATCTATAAAGGCGATATCTTATCTGCTCGCGAAGTTGAGGAGGCAGGTCGTGTTAAGTCCTAAAAGAGTAAAATGGCGTAAACAATTTGTAGGCCGCGCAACTGGCTTTGCAGTAAGAGGTTGTCACCTAGATTTCGGTGACTACGGTCTTCAAGCGATCGAAGAAGGTCGCTTAACTGCACGTCAATTGGAAGCTGGTCGTATTGCTATCTCTAGAAGTGTTAAGCGTGGTGGTAAGATTTGGTGCCGTGTGTTCCCAAATATTCCTGTTACTAAAAAGCCTGCTGAAACTCGTATGGGTAGTGGTAAAGGTAACCCTGAATTATGGGTTTCCCGTATTCTTCCTGGAAAAGTTCTTTTCGAAATGAACGGTGTGACTCGTGAGCAAGCTAAAGAAGCTTTCGAACGTGCAGCTCACAAGCTTCCTTTCAAAACTCGTTTCTTGGTGAGGGAGTAGTTGTATGAAGTTCGTTGAGATTAAAGATCTTTCTGTAACTGAATTGAAGAAAAAAAGAGCAGCTCTTTCCGAAGAGTTGTTCCAAGCACGTATCAAGAATTCAATTGGTCAACTTTCGAACCCAATTGAAATTCGTGATCTTCGTCGCAGCATCGCTAAAATCAATACAGCGATTGTTAAAAAAGTGGCGAGATAGAGGTAGGAAATGAGTACTGAAACTAATACTAGAGGACGTAAAATTGAAGTCGTAGGTGAAGTTATCAGTGACAAGATGGATAAAACTATCTCTGTCCTCATCTACCGCATGGTGAAACATCCAAAATACGGTAAGTATGTTAAGAAGACATCTGTATTCAAGGCTCACGACGAAAAGAACCAGGCTAAAACTGGCGATATCGTTAAGATCCGTGAAACACGTCCTCTTAGCAAATCTAAGCGTTGGACTTTGGCTGAAATCGTTGAAACGGCTAAGGCGTAGGGAGGGTTGTCATGATTCAAATGCAAACTAGACTAAATGTAGCTGACAACTCTGGCGCAAAAGAAGTTATGTGCGTAAAGGTTCTTGGTGGTTCTAAACGTCGTGTTGCCTCTATCGGCGACATTATCGTTGTGTCTATCAAAGAAGCTTTGCCAAACGCTAAAGTTAAAAAAGGTGATGTTGCTAAGGCAGTAGTTGTTAGAACTGTGCAAAAGCTTCGCCGTCCAGATGGATCTTATATCCGTTTCGACGACAACTCTGCAGTTTTGATCAACGCTTCTAAAGAGCCCATCGGTACACGTATCTTTGGACCCGTAGCCAGAGAATTGAGAGCTAAGGCGTTCGTTAAGATCGTTTCTTTGGCTCCGGAAGTTCTCTAAGAGGTGTGATGTGAATCGCTTACATACAAAATATAAAAAAGAGATCGCTCCCGCTCTTCTGAAGCAATTGGGAGCAAAAAACGTGATGCAAGTTCCTCGCTTAGAGAAAATTACTTTGAGCGTGTGCTTGAGTGAAGCTGTTCAAAATCCAAAAATTTTGAATACAGTAGTTGATGAAATCACATCAATCACTGGTCAAAAAGCTGTTATCACGAAAGCAAAAAAAGCCATCTCTAACTTCAAATTGCGTGCTGGGATCCCATTGGGTGTCCGCGTAACTTTGAGAAGAGACAGAATGTGGTCTTTCATGGACCGTTTGAACACTTTGGCACTACCTCGCGTAAGAGACTTCCGTGGCTTGCCAAGTAAAGGTTTCGATGGCCGTGGTAACTACAACATGGGCTTAAAAGAGCAAATCGTGTTCCCGGAAATTAACTACGATAAAGTAGATAAAGTTCGTGGTATGAACATCACAATTTGTACAACTGCTAAAAACGACGCTGAGGGCAGAGCGCTTCTTGAAGCACTTGGCATGCCCTTCAGAAAGTAAGAGGGGTGTAACTTGGCTCGTAAAGCAAGCATCGAAAAGAATAATAAAAGAAAAGAGCTTTCTAAGCGCTATGCTCAATATAGAAAAGAGCTTAGAGAGAAGACTGTTGATATGAAGCTTTCTGACGAAGAAAGAGCTACAGCTCGCAAGAAGCTTCAAGCTCTTCCTCGCGATACCTCTCCAAACCGTGTTATCACACGTTGTGAAATTTCTGGTCGCCCTCGTGGTAACTACAGAAAGTTTGGATTGTCTCGTATTGCGTTCAGACAACTTGCTCTTGATGGTAAATTGCCTGGCGTAACGAAAGCTAGCTGGTAAGAGGATCAATATGGATACTATTTCTCAGTTCCTTACAATGATTAGAAATGCGGGAGCAGCAAGACACGAAAAAGTGGATCTTCCTGCTTCTAAAGTGAGAGCGGGTATTGCTCAAATCCTCGTTAACGAAGGTTTGATCAGAAGCTTCAAAGTCGCAAAAGACAGCAAACAAGGCATTATGCGTGTTTACTTGAAATACGACGAAGCTGGAAACCATGTGATCAACTCTATCGACCGCGTGAGCAGACCTGGTCGCAGAGTTTATGTTAAATCTGACAAGATTCCGACAGTTCGTTCTGGAATGGGTATGTCCATTCTTAGCACAAGCAAAGGAATCATGAGCGGTAAGCAAGCTACTGAGCAAAAGCTCGGTGGTGAATTGCTTGCGACACTTTGGTAGGTGAATCATGTCTCGTATTGGAAAAGCACCCGTTGTTTTTGATAACACAGTACAAGTAAGCGTAACACCTGCTAACGAAGTTGTCGTTAAAGGTGCAAAGAGCTCATTGAAAATCGGCATGCAGCCTGCGGTCTCTGCAAAAGTAGAGGGTGGCAAAGTTGTATTGACTCGTAAAGATGACTCTAAAGAAAGCCGCGCATTGCACGGTCTTTACAGAGCGCTTATTCAAAATGCCGTAACTGGCGTAACTAAAGGTTTTACTAAGGGCCTTGAACTTCAAGGTGTCGGTTATCGTGCAAACGTATCCGGTAAGAAGTTGGAACTCTCTTTGGGTTTCTCACACCCTGTGGTTTTCGACATACCTGAAGGAATCGAAATCAAAGTTGATAAGCAAACAAGTTTGTCGATCACTGGCGCAAGCAGAGAGCTTGTTGGGCAGGTTGCAGCGAAAATTCGCTCTTTCCGTCCTCCTGAGCCGTATCTTGGTAAAGGTGTTCGTTACACTGGTGAGCATATCAGACGTAAAGCTGGTAAGTCGGCTGGTAAATAATTGAGGTAAGATATGAAATTGAAATTTAATAAGCATACAAGCGATAGAAAAGTAAATCGCCTCAAAAAGAAAATCAGAATCCGCAAGACCGTAAATGGGACTGCGGAGAGACCTCGTCTTTGCGTATTCAGAAGCGGTAAGCATATGTACGCGCAAATTATCAACGACGTAAATGGCCACACTTTGGTAGCTGTTTCTTCTCTTGGTAAAGATGATAAGTCTGGTATCGAAATGGCGAAACTTGTTGGTATGGAAGCAGCTAAAGCAGCGGCTTCTCAAAATATCAAAGACGTGGTTTTCGATAGAAATGGTTATCTCTATCACGGACGTGTTAAATCTCTAGCTGAAGGCGCTCGTGAGGGCGGCCTCAATTTCTAAGGAGTGATGTGTGGAGAAAGTTCAAGCTCAAGCAGCTGAATTAGAAGAGCGTGTAGTTGCGATCAACCGTGTAACGAAAGTTGTTAAGGGTGGTCGTCGCTTCTCTTTCGCAGCTCTAGTAGTTGTTGGTAACAAAGCTGGCGATGTTGGTTTTGGCTCTGGTAAAGCAGGCGAAGTTCCTGAAGCTATCGGTAAAGCTAGCAGATCTGCAAAGAAATCTGCTAAATCTGTAGCTTTGAAAGATGGACGTACAATCCCTCACGAAGTGATTGGCAAGTTCGGTGCGGCAAAGGTTATTATGAGACCTGCAGCTCCTGGTACTGGCGTGATCGCGGGTGGCGCGGTGCGTGCAGTTCTTGAGTCTGTTGGCGTAAAAGACATTCTTACAAAGTGCGTAGGGACTCGTAATCCTCATAACGCGGTAAGAGCAACAATCGACGGCTTAAAGCAGTTGAAACAGCTTTAATTAGTCGGACTGGTGGCAAAAATGGCTAAAACATTCGTTCTTACTTTAAAAAGATCTTTGATCGGCTGCACACAGGACCAAAAAGATGCAGTTAAATGCCTTGGGCTAAAAAAACGTCATAGCACTTCTGAAGTGAAAGACTCTCCTGCAGCCCGCGGAAATATTATGAAAGTACAACATCTTGTTGATGTTGTGGTTAAGGGGTAATCCATGAGCTTGCTTAAAACACTTGCTCCCAAAGCGGGATCTAAGCACAGCCCAAAAAGAATCGGTCGTGGTATCGGTTCTGGTATGGGCGGCACTGCGACAAAAGGTCATAAGGGTCAATTGGCTCGTACTGGCGGTAAAGTTCGCAGAGGCTTCGAGGGTGGTCAAACACCTCTACATCGTCGTCTTCCTAAATTTGGTTTTAGCAACGTCGCGTTTGCTAACAAATTTGAGATTGTCAATATCGGACAACTTGCTAAATTTTCTGGAGAAGTAACTCCTGAAACTCTACACGCTGCTGGACTTGTGTCTAAAGGCGCTGTTAAGATTTTGGGAAATGGTGAGCTTAAGGCAGCTTTGACTGTAAAAGCTCATAAATTTTCAGAAAGCGCTAAGAAAGCTATTGAGGCTGCTGGCGGCAAAGTCGAGGTAATTAAGTAGTGTCTGCAATTGAGAGCATCGCAAAGAATTCCGATCTTCGTAAGCGTATTCTATTCACTTTAGCCTTATTGGCTATTTACAGAATCGGCGTCCATGTTCCGACTCCTGGAGTTGATGGAACTGCGGTGCTCTCATTTTTTCAAGCGCAAAGCCAAGGTATTTTCGGTTTGTTTAATACCTTTACGGGCGGTGCTCTCTCTCAATTTAGCGTTTTCGCATTGGGAATCATGCCCTACATCTCTGCTTCGATCATTTTTCAGCTTTTGACTTCGGCGATTCCATATTTGGAATCTTTGAAGAAAGAGGGTGAGCAGGGACGTCGTAAGATCAACCAATATACTCGTTATGCGACTGTGGCTCTGGCGATTATCCAAGGTTACGGAATCAGCAGTTGGTTGATGAATTCAACAAGTCCGGACGGCCGAGCACTTGTTACTGCTCCGACAGTAGCGTTCTTGCCTTTCCAAATCATGACTATTATCACATTGACTGCAGGTACTTGCTTTATCATGTGGTTGGGTGAGCAAATTACAGAAAGAGGTATCGGAAACGGTTCTTCTTTGATCATCTTCACTGGTATTGCAGCGGCGATTCCCCATGGCGCACAACAACTTTGGGAGCTGATGAAGTCTGGTGAAATGCGTTTTGCGATCGTTTTGTTGTTGGTTCTGTTCATGGTGGCGATCATTGCGGCTGTTATCTATATGGAAGTGGCTCAGCGTCGTATCACTGTTCAGTATTCGCAACGTCAAGGTGGCGGAGGAATGCAGTCTATGCAAACTCCAACTAGTCATCTTCCTATTAAAATTAATTTCTCTGGAGTTATTCCTCCAATTTTTGCGAGCTCATTATTAATGTTCCCAGCGACAATGGCGCAATTCGTCAATGTTCCTTGGTTGAAGGCTTTGCAAGATTCTTTGAACCCTTCAGGCACGATCTTTAATATTCTGTTCGTTGCTTTGATTGTGTTCTTTGCCTTCTTTTATACCGAAATCGTATTTAATCCTAACGAGGTTGCTGACAACCTTAAAAAGTATGGTGGTTTCGTTCCTGGTGTCCGTGCCGGTAAGAGCACTGCGGATTATATCCAAAGAGTTCTTGAGCGCGTAAACGTTCTAGGATGTATCTACCTCAGTGCCATTTGCGTATTGCCTGGCATTTTGACAACTCAGTTGAATGTTCCGTTCCACTTTGGTGGGACAAGTTTGTTGATCTTGGTTGGTGTGGCTTTGGATACTGCGCAGCAGATCCAGTCTCATATGATCACTCAAAAGTACGAGGGCTTCCTTAAGGGAGCTAAGATTCGCAGCAGAAGGGTTCAGTTCTAATGAACTTGATCCTCTTTGGAGCCCCAGGGGCTGGAAAAGGAACTCAATCCGAGCTGCTTATTAAGCGCTTAGGGATGACTCAGATCAGCACTGGTGATTTATTTCGTGCTGCCATTAAAGGGCAGACCGAACTTGGAAAAAAAGCTCAAGAGTATATGGATAAAGGTCAACTGGTGCCAGACAGCATTGTCATTGGCATGGTTGAAGAGGTCCTCCAAAAAGGCGTTAAGGACGTGATTTTGGATGGTTTTCCAAGGACTGTGGCTCAGGCCCAGGCGTTGGATGAACTGTTAGTAAAAATGCATCTTTCTATCGGAAAAGCGGTTTTTTTGGAAGTTCCGATGAAGATATTGATGGATCGATTGACGGGAAGACGGGTCTGTAAAAATTGCGGAGCTGTCTATCATATCGTCAGCAAGCCTACCAAGATGGAAGGCAAATGTGATGTTTGTGGGGGTGAAGTCATTCAGCGTAATGACGACAAGGCCGAGGTTATTGAAACCCGCCTAAAAACCTACGAAGAGTTCACAAGCCCTTTAAAAGAGTTTTATAAAAAAACAGGTAAATACATAGAAGTGGACGGTAATAGGGGCACCGAAGAAGTCTACCAAGAGATCGAAAAAATAATAAAATAGGCTGCTGTATTATTTTTATCTCTAGACTTTGTTGTTTTTCGGTGTTAGCGTGCCGGACCGCGTTCGTGTTTTTGCTGGTATTTTCGCTTCTTTGATGGAAGTGAAATTTAGTATGGGAAGACAGTATGAAAGTAAGACCATCGGTTAAGAAAATTTGTAACAAATGTAAAGTTATCAAAAGAAAAGGCGTTATTCGCGTAATTTGCGAAAACCCTAAACATAAGCAAAGGCAGGGTTAATCATGGCACGTATTCTTGGTGTCGACTTACCTAGAAATAAGAGAGTTGAAATCGCTTTGACTTACATCTACGGCATCGGTCGTCCTCGTGCGGCTATGATTTGCAAACAAGTAGGTATTCCTCATGAATTGAGAACTGAGGGACTTACAGATGAGCATATCGCGAAAATCCGCGGAATCATCGAGCAAAGCTTTAAAGTGGAAGGTGATTTGCGTCGTGAGATCGGTTTGTCTATCAAACGTCTTATGGACCTAAACTGCTTCCGTGGTATCCGCCATCGTAAAGGCTTACCTGTTCGTGGTCAGAACACTCGTTCTAATGCACGTACTCGTAAAGGACCTAAGAAGACGGTAGCTAACAAGAAAAAAGCCGTATAATCGGGAGTAGCTAGCAAATGAACACTGATAATAAAAAAGCTGTTGCTAAGAAAAAAGTTAAAAGAAACGTTCCTCAAGGGAACTGCTATATCCAAGCTGGTTTCGGAAACGTTATCGTTACGATGACTGATCCAAACGGAGCTACGGTGTCTTGGTCCTCTGCGGGACACCTCGGTTTCAAAGGAAGCCGTAAAGGTACTCCATTTGCAGCGCAAGTCGCGGCAGAAGACGCTGCAAAAAAGGCTATGGAAGCAGGCATGAAATCTGTGGACGTTTACTTGAAAGGACCAGGCGCTGGACGTGAGCCTGCAATCCGTGCATTGGCTGCAACAGGTATGAGAATCTTGACATTGAAAGATATCACTCCTGTTCCACATAACGGTTGCCGTCCACCTAAGCGTAGAAGAATTTAATAGAGGAGATAGTCGTGAGCTGCATTAACGAAAGCGTTTGTAAGCTTTGCCGTCGCGAAAACGTGAAACTTTTCTTGAAGGGTGATCGTTGTTATACAGATAAGTGTTCTTTCGAAAGAAGACCTTATCCTCCAGGACAACACGGTCAATCTCGTTTGAAGTTCTCTGAATTTGCACTTCAATTGCGTGAAAAACAAAAAACTAAGAGATACTACGGTGTTTCTGAGAAGCAATTCGTAAAATACGTACATGAGGCCAACCGTTCAAAAGAATTGACCGGTACTGCGCTTCTTAAGTCCCTTGAGATGAGACTTGATAACGTTGTGTACTCTTTGGGTTACGCAAACTCTCGTCGCGAAGCAAGACAGCTTGTTAAACACAATCATTTCTTGTTGAATGGTAAGAGAGCGAATATTCCAAGCATCCTTGTGAACAAAGGTGACGTTATTCAAGTTGCTGAGGCAAGTCGTGAAGTTGTTAAGATCCAAGCGGCAGTTCAATCTGTAGCTAGAAGATCTGTACCAGCATGGCTTGAAGCTGATCATGCTAAGTTCACAGGAACTGTTAAAGATCTTCCAAATCGTGAAGATGTAACAGTAGCTGTTGAAGAGAACATGATCGTTGAATACTACTCAAGATAATTTTACTTCTCGGGGGAACCATGCAAGAGCATTATTATAAATTTTGGAGAGAAATGATCAAACCAAAGGGATTTGAGGTTGATCGTGATTCTCTTCGTGATGACTACGCTAAATTCATCATCCGTCCCCTCGAAAGAGGTTTTGGTGTTACTTTGGGTAACTCCCTGAGAAGAATTCTTCTCAGCTCAATGATGGGTTCTGCAATTACAGCGGTTAAGTTTGAAGGTGTATTGCACGAGTTCACTACGATCCCAGACGTTCTCGAAGATGTTACAGACATCATCTTGAATCTTAAAGAAGTTCGCTTTAAACAATACACTTCTGATTCTGTGACTTTGAAGATCTCTAAAAAAGGTCCTGGTAAAGTGACAGCAGCAGATATCCAAACTTCCGATAAGATTGAGGTTTTGAACCCTGATCATCACATCGCGACTTTGGGTGCTAATGCGAATTTCAATGCTGAGATCATCGTGACTTTCGGTCGCGGATACGTGCCTGTAGAAAACAGAGAAACGGATCTTCCAGTAGGATTTATCGGCGTTGATGCTCTTTACAGCCCTATCAGAAAAGTAAACTACAATGTCTCCAATGCTCGTGTTGGTCAAAGAACTGACTACGATGCTTTGACGTTGGAAGTTTGGACTGATGGTTCATTGAAACCAGAAGAAGCAGTAGCTCTTTCATCTAAAATCATGAAAGAACAACTTCAGATCTTCCTGACTTTTGATGAAACAATGGAGCCTGCAGAAGAAGCTCGTGAAATGGGATCTCCTTCATTGAATGAGAACCTTTTCCGTTCAGTAGATGACCTTGAGTTGTCTGTTCGTTCAGCGAACTGCTTGAAAAATGCGAATATTCGCTACATCGGTGAGTTGGTTGTTCGTTCTGAAGCTGAAATGCTTAAGACTAAAAACTTTGGACGTAAGTCTCTTAACGAGATCAAAGAGATCTTGGGTGAGATGGGACTTGGCCTCGGTATGAAAATCGATGGCTGGCCTCCAGTAGGTTGGGATCCAAGCCAACCTCCTCAAAAGAGAGACACTCAACAGTAATAAATAGGGCATTCCGCGAAAGTAGAATGCCCATCCCAAAAGAACGTCCAATGATGGTGTTCTAAAACAAGTGACTCCTGCGGGAGTTGCGGGGCAGGGAGCCCTTAAAAGTGACCCTTCGGGGTACTATCGTACTGATACCTAATACGGTCAGCGCGTTTAATCGGAGAATAAAATGAGTTCACACAGAAGAAGAGTAAAACATTTCGATCGTAAATCTGGCCCAAGAAAAGCTTTGTTGAGAGGTCTTGTGACTTCTCTTATCGAGCACGGCCGTATCACTACAACTGTTGATCGTGCTAAAGAAGTACGTCGTCACGTTGAGAAAGCTATCACTCTTGGTAAAAAAGGTGACTTGGCAACAACTCGTTTGTTGATGTCTCGCTACCCTAACAAAGAGGCTGTAGCTACAATCATGAAGGATCTTTCTCCTCGCTTTAAGACACGCCCTGGTGGATACACTCGTATCATCAAGATCGGTCGTCGTCCTGGCGATACAGCTGAGATGGCCTTCCTTGAATTCGTAGATTACGATTTCGAAGCTAAAGGCGCTGCTAAAGAAGAAGCGAAAGCTGCAAAAGCAGAACCAAAAGCTGCGAAAAAGACTGTTAAAAAAGCTACAACAAAGCTTGTAGCGGCAAAGAAAAAGTCTGTTAAAAAGACTCAAAAGAAAGCAAGAGCAGCAGCTCGCGCTTAATTTTGACCTGATAGATAGAATTTTAAAAAAGGCTCTGGGAAACCAGGGCCTTTTGTTTTTTGGACGTTCGAAGTCAGCTAGGGCCGGGATGGTTTGGGTGAGCGGAGCGTGAAGTGTTGCTCCTGCGTGTGGAATCATCTAAGGTCTGTAGGAGCTAGGAGTCTTTATGAAGCAGCACTTGAAAGCACTTATTGTTGTTCTAATTATTGCCGTTTTGGGAGTGTGGGCTTTCAATTCATTTTATGCGTCCAAATTAAAAGAGGGCCCGACTTCGTACGCCTCTTTGGAGAGTATGGAAAAGGATGGGGTTTCTAATTTTTCAATGAAGGACCTTGCAGGACAAACTTTTGAGTTGAAATCCTACGAGGGAAAAATTGTGATTTTGAACTTCTGGGCTTCCTGGTGTGCTCCTTGTATCGAAGAGGTGCCTTCTCTTATTAAGTTGGTTAATGAGTTTAAGGGAGAGGTCCAGCTTATTGCGATCTCTGGGGATAGTAGTCGTGAAGATATTGATGTTTTTATGAAGTCCTTCCCTGAGTTAAAAGGGGCTCATATCAAAATTGTTTGGGATGAAGACCGCTCTTTGATGAAGCAGTTTCAAGTTGCCCGTCTACCGGAGTCTCTGGTTCTTAATAAAGAGCATAAGTTGGCCAAGAAGCTTGTGGGTTCGATTGATTGGTATAACAAAGACTCTATTGCTTATATGAACACTTTGCTGGGAAAGTAGAACTCGCAAAGCATAATTTTTTGATTTTCTCAGAGAGATCTTATTTTCAATTGAGAATCATTTTTTCCGATCGAGTGATCACGGGCGTAGCGAAAAGGCCGGTGGCTGATTTTGGTAAAATCAAACCACCGTTTTGATCGATTTCTTATTCTAAACAGTCATACATTAGATCAATTTTTGTGCCTTCGATTAAGGGATAGGTGAACTTCAATGTTTTTCCTTCCAGCTTCAGGCCGGAAACCTGTAGGTCATCCACTTTCACTTTTAACGAAGCGGGGTCGGCTTCACACTGCAAAGTGAGTGACGATAACGAGTTGACGATCTTGTCTTTAAAGGTGTTGAGGTTGGCACTGTAATCAGCGTCACAGATGCTTCCCACTCCGCCGTCAGTGAGACGAGACGCTTCTGCGTAAACATGACCTGCGTGGCTGGGCGAGGTGTCCTTGTCTTGCTCCGCTTCGCAGATCTTGTCGTCAGGCTTGACGATAATGGAGCTAAAGGTGAAGCGAATGTCGTCGCCAAATATTGTATGGGCTCGAGCTAGTAGAGTGGCTGGGAGGTCTTCCTCTGCAAGGGGTTGGTAGGCGGTGGTGGTGTCTGTCGCCTTCACGTTTTTAGGATCTCCTCCGACAGAACGCTCATCTTCGTCGGAAATTACGATGACAGAGATGGCCGCTCCAGGACGATAGCAGCTATGGGAGCTGGAATCTTTGAAGTTATCATGAGCTGCTTTGATGGCTCGTTCGTCTCCAGAGTTGCTGCCTCCGATAGTCATAGTATCGATTGTCGAAGTGAAGATCGTGTTGAGATCACTGGTTCCTTTTTTTAGAAGATAAGCCGGAGTACCTCCAGAAGGGGTGTAGTTCTTCCAAACTTGAGGAAGGCCGTAGACCAGGCTTCCACCTTGAGAATATCCACGCGTTGTCGTGAGACACATCTGCCAGTCGATTTTACTCGCATCCAGGGAGTTCACGAAGGTGGACATGCGAGCCGCAAGTTTTTTGAGTTCGGGCAACATCGAATTTGAGTCGTCCAGAACCAGCAAGAAGTCGACTTGTTTATTTCCGTAGGCGACCACTTCACTTGTTGAGACTGTTTTATTGGGAGCTGGGGCTGGCGCAGGGGGAGGTGCTACCGCCGCCGCCTCTTGCTCGGGGACGGGAGTGAAATTCATTTTGGCGCAAGCGTTGGTGAAGGTGGCGATCACACAGCTTAGAACTATATTTTGGGTTAGAGTCGAAGCTTTCATATAATACCTCTTCGTCAGACTAGCATAAAAACCTATGCTAAAAAAAGAGGCATGCCTTAAAAAGCGAGCAAAAATACTAAGCAATAACAGTAAGTTAGATATTTTGTCGAAGCTCTTGTCAGGTCCTGTAGAGAGCTTCGACATTCTTGGGGAAACAACTTTTACGAAATTAATAACATTCAGAAATATTAAAGTCCGAATTTTTTCTTCAACTCATCCAGTGCTTTTTTTCCTTCTTCTTCGAGCTTCTTTTTGCCCTGACTTTCGGCGTCCTTCTTGGCTTGATCGGCTTTGGTTTCAACCTGTTTTTTCTGATCTTCCAGTTGAGCCTGAGCCTTCTTCACTTCGTTGTCGAGGTGGCCTTTGAGTTGATTCAGTTGTGCTTCGATCTGAGCTTTCTGTTTTCCGATCTCTTGATCAATCATGGCTTGAATTTTTTTGCGAGCCTCGTCGATCTTGGCTTGAATTTGCTTTTCAAAACCTCTTTGAAGCTCCGGTCCCAGGTTTGAGTTGATGGACAGCGGAACATTCGGGAAAACACCTTGTCCGTCCACGCTGAGGGTGACAACGGGAATGCCGGCGAAGACAGCCTTTAGAATTTGATCGGCAATGTCGTTGCTGGACGACACGGCATAATCAATTTTAGAAAACTTATTGTTCATGGAGAGAACAATATTTTTAAGACCAGTGAGTTTTCCTTCAAGCCCCAAACTGCCGCTGGCTTTGTTAAAGGCTATTTTTACATCAGGAGACTGCACCAACTCTTTTCCTGAGATCGAATAAGAGTCCACTTTAAGTTTATAATCAATTTCGCTTTCATCTTTGGTGTTATCGAGTGACAGGCGCACCAGGAATCCGAAGATCTCATTGGAAGGGAAGTCCCCATTAAGCGTTGCCACAGTGGGTTTTCCAATCAAGCGCTGATTGGATGTGATGTTGAGAATCTCACCCTTGATATTACCGGCCTCTGGGGAAAGGCCTGCCTGAGAGCTAACCGCCGTTCGTTTGATCCAAAATAGAGGATAAGAGTTGAGACGACCAAATTCGTAACTGATGCCTTCCACGCGAGGGTGAGGTTGAATGACGATATCTTCGTTCTTCTTGTCTTTTGTCATAAGATTCGGTGGAACGTATTTATCGGCCAGCTCTTTATAGCGGAAGAACTTCGCTTTATAGGGCGCCAGGTAACGATTGAAAACAGCTAAAGTGAGAGCCTTGGCGTCGAGCTGCGGGATGCGGAAGTGTTGCTCAAGAGTTTTGATATCCGTTTTAACCTGCTTTTCGATTTCTTTGTATTGAGTCTCTAAAGCTTTGAGGTCCTTGCCGAGATCATCGCCGGTGCTTTGAACTTGTTTGTACATAGCATCGCCATCTTTAAAAACCTTATCAAGTTCTTGCAGAGATGTTTGCAGCTCTTGCGGAGTTTTAAAGTCTTTGTATTTAATCTTATTAAGGCGATCGTTTAAAGCCTGGATGTCTTTTCCTTGAGGAAGAGATTTGAGACGCTGATCCCAGCTTTGTTGCTTTGTTTTCAGTTCGACTTCAAATTTTTCCAGAAGGGCCTTCGAGGGCAAAGACTCTTGAAGTTTTTGTAGTTGTACGTTGGTGTCTGATCCGCCGAGCATCGCAATGACATCGCCGAGGACATTATCACCGGCTTGTCCCTGAGCTTCTTTAAGGGCTTGCTCTTTAAGTTTTTGAACTTCTTTTTCAGCTAGGCTGGGTTCGTTGGAGGGGGGCTCGGGAGGTTTAACTTTCCCGGGCTTTTTTCTTTTAACACCAAATTCAATTTGTTCTACGGCGGCTTCATTAACAACGACTTTGGCTCTCAAGAGTGCGTCCCAAAGCATTGAAAAACGAATGTCGCCAATTTTGAGAGAGTTATGGGTCGGGCGCTCTGCGTCTGTAAGTTCAATGCCTTGAATTCGTAAGCTGGCTTTAAAGAAACTTGTTTCAAGATTTGCGATGTTTACTTCCGCTCCGACTGCATTGTAGCCGGCCCACTCCAGGGCGCGGCGCAGATGTCCATCGAAAAAGAAATGGAAATAGAGGCCAATGACTAAACAAATGATGGAAAAAGGAATGATGGCTTCCCAGCGAATAGGGCCTTTGACTTTTTGTTTTGCGGTCTTTTGTTCTGGTGTTGTCATTGTGGCCTCGTTCTAACCGTAAAGTTTGTCGTAAGTGGTGTACCAGTTGTAGAGCTTTGTCGCGGCAAAGGCCTTCCAGGCCTTGGTTCCTTTGAAGCGAGCCACGACAGTTGCGCGATATTTAAGGATGGCGATCTTAAACCCCGCGTAGGCAAAAGGCAGAAGCAGAATTGAAACAATCATAGAGCCCATCACGATGCTGTTGTTAAAGCGAGTCATAGGCACAAGGGGCATGTTGTACATCGTAACAAAAAGGGGGCGAAGGCTTTCTGACTCCAAGACCGCCTTTCCTAAGAGGTGCGCAGGTTGATCAAAGAAGTAGGCGGTGAACTTGAAAAAAAAGGCGGAGAGGAAGGCCGCGCCAATTTGTACGCGAAAAACAAAAATGATTGCGAGCACCAGCAGTGTTTGAATGGAAAGAAAGGGAGCAAATCCTAAGATGAGTCCTAACGAAAGACCCGCAGCTAATTGATTTGTTCCGGTGTCTGAGTTGAGGAGCTTTAGGAAGTTGAAAAGCTGTTTGAGTAAGAGAGTCATCGGTATCCTCCTCGGAAGATTCTAATAAGCATAAATGCAAGGCGGCAAGTAGAAACCCGAGGACACCGGGGGAGACTTGTCGTAAGGTGGGATTATGATGATGCAGTGGGAAACCCAAATAATTGATACTGTGCAAATGGGTGGAGTCCTGGTTTTTATCGCCGATGGAGCTCCCGCAGATATAGAAGAATGGCTAAAGCCTCTTCATGAGAAATACCTCGGGCAAATTCCTTTTGTTAAGCGAAGCGTGCATGATCTCTTGAGTGTGAGGTATCAAACAAAACCTCAGGACATGATCTTTATCTTCTCGCCTCAGGTCGAGTGTCTGATGACTCTAAATGCCGTTTTGCAAGGTCAACGGGTCTTAGTGGGGGCGGAGCCGCCTTCTTTGTTTAAAGCTCTTGTGGACTTCGTTTGGGCTCCTTGTGAGTTGAGTGACTGGAAAATGGGGATGGACAGGCTGGCCGATCTGCAGAGGGGACTCACGGCGCCGCAAGATTTTTTAGAAAGCCATGAGGCACCCTGTTTGTTTTTGGATCGCGATGACGTTGTGGTAAAAAACGTTCCTTACAATAAGGACCCTGATAAGGTTGAGCTTCAGCCGGGCATTGAGGGTTTGATCTCTCGGGCGCATCAGAAAGGCTATTGGGTGGCTTTGGTGACCAATCAGTCAGGCTTAGGGCGTGGCTGGATTTCTTGGACGGAGTATCAGGCGGTTCATCAAAAAATGTTGGCTCTTTTGGCGGAAAAGTCTTGCTGGATTGACGAGTGTGTTTGGTCATTTTTTATAGACCAAGAGGCGACTCCTGCAGGGCGCTTAATGGCGAGTTTGCGCAAGCCCCGTACGGGAATGTTTCAGCTCGTGAATTCTAAAATCAAAGTGAATATGGCAAAATCGGTGATGGTCGGTGACAGTGCTTCCGATCTTATTGCGGCCGAGGGGGCTGGCGTGGGCAGTCTATATCTGCTCTCCTCGGAAAAGCTCAATAAGGAGCAGAGTACCTTAGTGGACTATCAGAAGGACCATCCTTCGTTTCAGTTTGAAGTTCGGTCCGATTTGAAATCCGTGATTCTTTAGTTCATATCTTCGATTTTTGTGGTCTCGACCCGGTCCTTGCGGCGAAGGTAAAAGAAAGCTCCCAGAAGGCTCACAAGGAAGACGCCGACTTGTTGGGCGGTGATCACCGTGGGGCCTAAATCTGACGAGTGACCTGTGTAGAGATTGAATAAGAAGTAAAAAGCAGCTTGTCCGACGCCGACTCCCGCTGGGGAGATGGGGATCGCTGTGGCCATAAAACCAAGAGGTGCTACAAGGAAATAGGTCTTAAGTGAAACATCTGTGAAGCCGGCCATGTATCCAGCAAGATAGAGGAAGATAATGGAGCTAGTTTGCCCTACAAGGCTGATGAGGATCACAGCAAAAAATCTTTTCCCGTCTTTTCCATAGATGTGCATGCTCTCATAGAGCTTCATGAATTTCGCAGAGAGAGGAAGTTTCGCGATAACTCTTTTTAAGAAACCCGCATCGTAGATCTTTTGCGAAAAAACTAAAGAGAGAGCGACCACAAAGACGAGGAAGAGACTCGTAATGAACCAAAATAAGGTCATGAGGGCGGGGGTTTTCACGATATGTTGTAGATCGTAAAGCATCACAACGAGCGCCATAAGCACCATCGCGAAAAGTCCTAGGACGCGATCCATGAGGACACTGGTGACGCCGATGACTTTGCTGCCTGGGTTCTCTCGGGTGAAATAGTAGGCTTTGATGACGTCGCCGCCGACCCCCCCAGGCATCGCAAAATTAAAGAAGCTTCCAATGAGGCTTAGCTTGAAGACGGGCCACGAGTGAGCCGATAGCTTTTGGGAGCGAATTAAAATTCGCCAGCGTTCACTTGCAAAAAAGAGACTGAGGAAAATTAAAAATAAAGCTAAAGAAGCGGCCCCAGGGTTGAGGAGATTTTTGAGGGCGGCAAAGTTTAATTTTCCAGATTGGATCAGCCAGTAAATGATGCCTGCAGAAAACAGGATCTTGGAAGACTGAACCAGGAGCTTTTTTGTGTGCTTAACCATGGTTCAGTCTTACTTGAATTTAACTAGGAACTCTACTTAGAAATGAGTTGTCCAGATTTTTTTAAGATTTGTCAGGACAGCCTCAAGGTTCTTAAGTGGTAAAGACGTCGGACCATCGCACAGAGCCTTTTCGGGGTTGGGATGAGTCTCTAGGAAGATTCCATCCACTCCGACAGCCATCGCAGCACGGGCCAAGGGCCACACCATTTCACCGCGTCCGCCACTGCTTTCACCGGTGGCTCCAGGAAGCTGAGTGGAATGAGTGCAATCCATGATTACGGGGAAACCCAAACGGCGCATTTCTACGAGCCCTGTCATGTCGTTGATAAGACGGTTGTAGCCAAAGGTTGTTCCGCGTTCACACAAGAGGATTTTATCGTTGCCGGCATTCACGGCTTTTTGTGCAATAGCCTTCATGTCCCAAGGAGCCAAGAACTGACCCTTCTTGATGTGAATGACCTTGCCTGTTTTGGCAGTCTCAACCAAAAGATCGGTTTGGCGAGAAAGGAAAGCGGGGATTTGCAGAACATCGGCCACCTCGGCGGTTTCTTTCACCTGAATGGTTTCATGAACGTCGGTTAAAAGAGCACAGCCCAATTCCCCTTTGATTTTCTCAAGACTTTTAAGAGCTGAATTCGCTCCAGGGCCGCGGAAGCTTGCAGCGCTTTGGCGATTGGCTTTATCGAAGGAGCATTTGAGGATCCAGGGAATGCCCAACGCTTTAGTAATTTTTTGAATCTCTTTGCCAGTTTCTAAAACCATGCCTTCGTCTTCGATAATGTCGGGACCCGCGAAAAGAACAAAGTTTTTTCCGTCTCCCCAAGTGATGGTTTCATTTGCTGTCTTGAGGACAACTGGTTTTGCGAGAGGACCAAATCCTGTGTTCATTAGAAAGCCCCTTTGACTGCGGCAATAATCTTATCTTGGGTCGCATTGTCCATATCAGGATACATTGGCAAGCTGATCACATGCTCGGCAGCCCAACGAGCCATTGGCAGTTCCTGCTTGGGATCTGCTGTATGTTCTTTGTACCAAGGTTGATCTGGCATAATGCGAGGGTAGTGCACGGAAGTGGGCACGCCCGCTTCGGACATCTTCTTTTGGAATCCCGCACGATCCTTCACAGTGAGAGTGTATTGAGCCCATGCAGATTTGCAGGTGGACTCTACGAAAGGCGTGCTGAAGCCATCGGCCTTAATAGAAGAAAAAGCATCATTGTAGCGATCTGCCACGCGTTGACGTTGGTCTAGTTCCCAATCGTATCTTTCCATCTTTGCCAAGAGGATCGCACATTGGATTGTGTCGAGGCGGCCATTGATTCCAAGGCGAGTGTGATAGTAGCGCGACTCAGAGCCGTGTTCGCGGATTTCTTTTACGATTTTGTAGAGATTGTCATCGTTAGTGAAGATGGCTCCGCCATCGCCGTAGCAGCCCAGGGGTTTTGCTGGGAAGAAGCTTGTGCCAGTTGCTGTCGTTAAGCTGCCGCTGCGCTGGTCTTTGTAGCGAGCACCAAAGCTTTGAGCCGCGTCTTCGATAACATGAAGCCCGTGTTTTTTTGCGATGGCGTTGATTTTGTCCATGTCAGGCATTTGGCCGTACAAGGAAACGGGCATGATCGCTTTGGTGCGAGGAGTGATGGCGGCCTCAATCTTGTTGATGTCGATATTGAAGGTTTTGGGATCAATGTCGACATAAACGGGTTTTGCTCCCGCAAGAACGATAACCTCTGCCGTTGCGATAAAAGAGAAAGCCGTGGTAATGACCTCGTCGCCTTGCCCGATGCCCAGGGCCATTAAGGGAACCCAAAGGGCGTCGGTTCCGTTGGCGATTGTGAGACAATGTTTTGTTCCAACGTATTTTGCCAAGGTTTGTTCAAGCTCAACAACTTCCGGTCCGTTGACATAGGCGCCATGATCTAGAACTTTTTGAATGCGTGAATCAATAGATGGTTTCAAAGCTTTGTATTGGGCTTTGAGGTCAATAAAAGGAATAGACATAAAAGGCCTCCAAATTTGAATATTTACGACAAAAAAAGTATCCTCTTCTTCGAATGAAATGTCTATCAGGACAAGGATTTAGGACTTTGGGTCGAGAGCTTTTTAAAGACTGTGGTGAAAGTGCCACGCGATCTGTTTACAAAAGGCCTCAGTTTTTTGACGAAATGGGCCATGGTGTGACTATAATTACGCACTCCCGGGGTTTGATGATATAAATTATGAACTTAGTTCGGAGGTCGCTTTGATACCGGTAGTACTGTCAGGAGGAAGTGGGACGCGTCTGTGGCCCGTTTCTCGGCAACATATGCCTAAACAATTTTGTGATATTTTTGGTCAGCCTTTGCAAACTTCGACCCTGCAAAGATGTATGAAGATGGGTTCTCCTTGGATTGTGACTTCTCAGGCATTGCAGACATTGACGGAGCTGAACCTTAAGCAGAATAAGGCAGAGGGCGTGCAGGTTGTTTATGAACCTGTGGGGAAAAACACAGCACCCGCCATTGCCGCTTTATGCAAACTTCTCGAGGCCCAAGGAAAAGGTCATGAGGTGGTGGGAATTTTTCCTTCTGATCATCTTATCACTAAAGAAGAGGCATTTTTAAAAGTTGTCGAGTTTGCGAAATCTGTGGCCGCAGAAAATCGTGTTGTGACACTGGGGATTACTCCCTCCTATCCAGAGACTGGGTATGGATATATTCAAACTCGCGCAGTCAGCATTAAAGAGCAAGGTCCGCTAAGAGCTTATTCGGTTGTTAAGTTTCATGAAAAGCCAGATTTGCAGAAGGCCAAAGAGTTTATTGCTCAAGGCAGCTTCAGTTGGAATGCAGGTATTTTTGTTTTTAAAGTGAGTCACATGGTGAGTCTTTTTGAAAAGCATCAGCCCGAGTTGTGGCGGCAGCTTTCTACTTTGAAGGAGGACTCGTCGAATCTCGAGGAAGTTTACTCGAAAGTTCAAAGCATTTCGATTGACTATGCCATCATGGAAAAGCTTAATGGCGATGAACTGGCCTGCATTCCGACGGATTGTGGTTGGAGTGATGTCGGATCGTGGGATGCGGTGGCCTCGTTGCAAAAAGGCCATGACGTTCTCAATGTCAAAGGGAGTGACAACTTTGTTTTTGGAGATTCTCAGAAACATTACTCGATGATTGGCATGGAAGATGTGATTGTTGTCGACACTAAAGATGCCATGATGTTAGTGAAGAAGGGGCAATCTCAAGATGTTCGTCATGTGGTGGAGGCCTTAAGTCAGCAGAAGTCCTCGTTGGTGAAGGGACATGTCTACGAGTATCGCCCATGGGGATATTTTGAGATTATTAAAGATACGGAGCACTTTAAATCCAAAATGATTCGGGTGAATCCTCATTCACAGATTTCATATCAGTCTCACGCGAAGCGGGAAGAGCATTGGACTATCGCTCGAGGCTCTGGAGAAGTGGTTCTCAATGACCAGGTGATTCCCGTGAAGGCGGGAAGTCATGTCCATATTCCGTTGGGCGCAAAACATCGCATTCGCAATAATACGGAAGCTCTTTTGGAGTTTGTAGAAGTTCAGCTGGGAACTTATTTTGGTGAAGACGATATCGTCAGATACGAAGACGACTATCGGAGAACGTAAAAAAAGGGACTTAGTCCCTTTTTTTATTTTTGGTTTTTGCGAAGAGATTCTTCTTCTTCGGGTAAGTCGACATCCACTTCTTCTTTATCTGTTTTTACTTCTTGAAGAGTTGGGCTCTTGGTAGCCGTCGCGCTGAGATCAGCATGGTAGGCATAGAGAACGCCACCTTCCTTAAAGTTGGTGATCATTTTGCGAATGATTCCAGGGGCGACTGCCGGGCATCCCCAGCTTCGTCCAAGACGACCTTGAGCTTTCACAAAATCCTCGGAGACATAACTGGCTGCGTGGACGACGATGTCTCGTTCTGCGGCCTTATCATTAGAGGGTTCCAGGCCATAAAGATTTAAAGATTCCCCGTGTTGACCGTAGTAGGTATTGCCTCCCAGGTAGAGTCCAAGGGATGACATCTTTGATCCATCAATATTCGAGAACTTAGCCGCGACGTTGACGCCAGAGCCTTTGCCGTGGGCTACGAAATGTTTTGAGACGACTCCAGTCTTCAGGTTTATAACAAACAGACGACGCTCGCTGGAGGGCTTCGAAAAATCGATGATGGCGGCTGTTTCATCTTTGATAGTGATCTCGCGGTCGGCCATAAAGGCGTTGCCTTTTCCTCTGACCTTGGATTTGACGAGGACGGTTTTTCCTTTGTTAATGTCGAGGAATTCAAAAGTTCTTTGTAGGGCAGCTTCCGGGACGCCTTGCTTTATGAACATATCGTAAAGCCGTTCTTCATTGACTTTCACATCATAGAGACTTCCCGCAAAGCTCTGCAGGCTGAAGAGGGTTAGAGTAAGCAAGCTGAGCAGCTTAATCATGGTAGGTTCCTTTTAACGCAATTTACGTCCAATTAGAGTTCATCCGTTCGGAAGATATACAAGGCGTATGCCATCTGGTTTGGGGTTTATTGCCGTTACACGAACGTTCTTGACGAAGAAGGTGACGTGAATGGGCGCTTTGTCCAAAAGTTTGTCACCGGGATGTTCCAGCATGTGGCATCTGACAAATAGGTACTTCAATATTAAGGGTTCGAAATCTAGGTTGTTTCTTTTTAATTGAGCTCGGCTGTTTTTATGTTGATTGTCTGAGTTTCAAAAAGTTAGGTTCTTTTGTCGGAAAGTTCTTAGAGTAGCTCTTGCGGAATTCATTCGGGGGACGAATTTGCCTGTGAAATCCGTGATTCTCATTCGAGAACTACCTTAGTCAGGAATGTGTTTTTGAATCAAACTGGTGGAAAAGATGGTGATTTTTTTTTCATCGCGTTTCTATTTTTTCTATTCGTGAGAATCAGAGAGTGTAGTGCCTTAGTAGTTTTAATATTTTGATGTCGCAAGCAGACAATTAAAAGACTGAAAATTACGACCTTCAAACTTTCAAAAGAAAAACAACTCGACTAATCCTACCTCGGTCAACCAACAAAAAAGGTTATGGAGGAAAAATGAATTTCAAAATAAAGAAATCCGTCCTCGCAATGGGTATCTCGCTTATTGCGAATCCCTCTTGGTCACAGGTGTCTAATCACGTCTATGATCAGAGTGCGACGGATAAAAAAATTGCTTCGAAATATTCTGGTGAGAAAACGGGGAAGGTGAGTGTTCCTGTTGGATCTTTCGTTACCTTTGGATCTAGTCCCAAGCCGGGCGAAAATAACGGCGGCGGCAAAGGTCCACAGGAAAATAACAATAATGGTGGCAACAAAGGCGACCATGGCGGCAGTTCGAATAATGGTGGCGGAACGGGCCATGGTGGTAGTTCGAATAACGGAAATAATGGTAATGGTGGGCCTAAGGGAGATAATAACGGCGGTGATAAAGGTGACCATGGCGGCAGTTCGAATAATGGTGGCGGAACGGGCCATGGTGGTAGTTCGAATAACGGAAATAATGGTAATGGTGGGCCTAAGGGAGATAATAACGGCGGTGATAAAGGTGACCATGGCGGCAGTTCGAATAATGGTGGCGGAACGGGCCATGGCGGTAGTTCGAATAACGGCAATAATGGTAATGGCGGGCCTAAGGGAGATAATAACGGCGGTGGTAAAGACGATCACGGTGGCGGAAAAGATGACCATGGTGGTGGTAAAGACGACCATGGTGGTGGTAAAGACGACCATGGTGGTGGCAAAGACGATCACGGTGGCGGAAAAGATGACCATGGTGGTGGTAAAGACGACCATGGTGGTGGTAAAGACGACCATGGTGGTGGCAAAGACGATCACGGTGGCGGAAAAGATGACCATGGTGGTGGTAAAGACGACCATGGTGGTGGTAAAGACGACCATGGTGGTGGCAAAGACGATCACGGTGGCG